>CAZXVN010000384.1:0-3487 GCA_964643945.1 uncultured Lentisphaeraceae bacterium
AGTAAGCGTCGGGCGGCGTCACGAACGAGGTGTCCATGCAGGAGAGCCACACATGTGCCCATTGGCGCGAATCAATCGCGCACGGCCGGTCCTTCTCTCCCGTCACGAAACGCGCGTTGAGCCAGTCCGCGTGGTCCGCAGCCGTCCCGTCTTGCCAAGGGTCCACCCGCAACAGGAGCGTCTGGTAGGCGGCGACATCCAGATCCACCGGGACGGGTTTGAGCCCGCGGTTCAGGGGCTTGCTCTGCCACAGCAGGCGCCCGTCGCCGATCACCTGAAACACCAGTTGCTTCTCGGCCTGGTCGCTGCTGTCGTCTACCGCCACTTCGGCAAGGAACCTCCGTGCGCCGCGCAAGTCCACATAAAGCTCCGAGAGCGAATGGGTGGCCAGGCCGTTGGTGTACACCTGATCCGCCACCTTCAGACGGCTTCCCAGCAGATTGAAATTGCGTGTCGGCTCTTTCCACCCCTGTTTGGTTTTCGACAGGTCGAGTTCGGTCAGATACACCTCTGCAGCGTTGGCCCCCGCAGCCAACAGTATCCATCCCGCAACACAGGCCACACAGGTCTTTTTCATTTTCGCCTCCTCAATGTGTTTCAGTTTATCTCAATACTTCGTTTGTGGCGAGAGCCATGATTATGGTATTCTCAATTGGTTTTTCACCCGTCATCCTCCACCATGAAACAGTACGCTTCCTTCTTTTTCGGCGTGACCCTCATGACCTGCCTGCACTCGGCATGCGCACAAAACGCCCCGGAAACAGAACAGCCCCAATTGAAACTTCTCGACACCCCTTCTGTGTCGCTCGGTCAAATCGACAACTTCGAAGTCAAGTGTGTGCCCTTCCATTTCACGAACACGAGTGTGAAACCGGTCACCCTTCTCTCGTTAAACCCAAGTTGCTCGTGCGTCAGAGGCGTGGCGGACAAGATGCAAACGCCTCCCGGCGAAGAAATGGTTGTCACGCTGATCTTTAACCCCGAGACCGTGCATGGCAGTTTTGAACGCACCCTCTGGGTCAACTTTGACGATCCGGCCCAGAGGATCGTGCGGCTCAACGTTTATGGCGAGGTTCTGCCCCTCTTTACCGGTCTGCCGACCGAGCCGATTGCCCTCCAGTCTCAGGACACGCACGTCGTCTGGACGAACCGTTTCACGCTCGTCTCCAGGCGGGCGGAGTTCCGTTTGGGAACTCCGCAGATTGAAACCAACTCCAATTTACAAACCGGGGCTACGCTTGTCACGAACGCATCGGACAACGCCTCGTATGACCTTACCCTGATTGTCGCCCCGCTCGCACTCGGACGACACGCTACGAGCGTGACGTTGCCTGTCGAAGGGGGGCGGCCTGTCTCGCCCGTGAGGATCGACTTCCGGGTACGCGCGGGGCAAGCCCTTGCTGTCAGTCCCAATCAGGTCAACCTGTATGCCTCGGGCACGTCTGCCACACGGCGGTTTCTTGTTCGGACGGATGAAACTGATGTGAACGCCGCCTCGCTGACCTGGGAGCCGCACTTCAAAGGGCTTGAGGTTCAAGCCAGCCCCGCCAAGCACTCGGCTAATCTTTTGGTAACGATGCAGTTCTCTCCAGAAGCGATCAAGCGGGTGCGTGCTGAAAAAAACGCCCAATTACTCTTTCACTACCCGAAACACACATCAGCCGCCGTGCAACTGGTTGTCGCCGAAGGCAACGTGCCCGAACCTGAAGAAAAATAGGAAGTCGTATGCCCGTTTCCAATGACGACTATGCCCTGCTTGATAGCGGCGACGGCCAGAAACTCGAACGTTTCGGCCCCTATGTTCTTGCGCGGCCGTGCTCACAGGCGGTCTGGAAGCCCGCACTCTCTGAAGCGGCCTGGGCTCAGGCGCACGCCACGTTTGACCGCGCCGAAGGCCATCAGTGGCACAACCGCGGCGCCTTGCCCGCTGAGTGGAGAATCAATACCGCTGGCATCATGTTCAAACTTTCCGGTACGGACTTCGGGCACCTCGGACTCTTTCCCGAGCAACGTGCCCAGTGGGAGTGGATCCGCAAAGTCATCTGCGCCGCCTGTGCCACGCGCCGTCGCCCCGTTCAGGTGCTCAACCTCTTCGCCTATTCCGGGGGTTCAACGCTCGCCGCCGCTCTCGGCGGTGCGGAGGTCTGTCACCTCGACGCCTCCAAGGGCATGGTGCAGTGGGCGCGCGACAACGCCGCGCTCAACAGTCTCCAGAACCATCCCGTCCGCTGGATCACGGACGACGCTCACAAGTTCCTCTGCCGTGAGGCGCGTCGCGAACGGCGCTACGACGCAGTGATTCTCGACCCGCCAACGTTCGGCCGCGGCCAGAACAACGAGATGTACAAGATCGAGAAGGACCTGCCGGAGACGCTGCGTCTCTGCCGCGAATTGCTACAGGACGAGCCGCTCTTCCTTCTGCTGAGTGCCCACACGCCCGGCTACTCGTCCATCGTGTTGCAAAATGTACTCGGTCAAGCCGTCAACGGCCTCGGCGGCGCGACGGCGTCTGGCGAAATGCTTCTCACGGGAGCCCCCGAGGTTCTGCCCGCGCCCTGCGGTGCCTACGCGCGCTGGGTTTGTGCAGACGGAGAACGGTAGGCGGACTCACCTGAAGCAACCTGTTCTGAAATGAAATGGAGAATCTCTTGCCATGAGTCGCTGCGGCGCATGTTGGCTGCATGCGCGTAGCGCCGATTCCACGGACGGTCATAGACGATGACCGTGCAGTCTTGGCGGTGTGCGAGCAGATCGAGTGCGGTCGGTGAGTCATCGATAGCGACATCGAAATGGATCGTCGCGAACTCGTCTCGGCTCAGTGTCTTGGGCGTGCCGGGCGGCGGGTTGGCGGGAGCGCGCCCGTACTTGTCGAGGTAGATGAGCTCCACATGCGCAAGGCCGTGCTTGCGTAGCCAGCCGCACGAGCCGTCATGGCTGGTGGCGGGGCGCCCCGTCACGATCGCGAGGCTGTGGCCGCGTGCTTCCAAAGTCTGTACGGCCTCTAGCCCGCCGGGCGCGGGGTCGAGGCGGGTGAGGAAGGCCGTATGGTGCGCGTGTTCCATCAACTCATCGATCTCCGCCCCGGAGAGGGCGAAGGCCTGTTGGAGGTCAAACGCCGTGATGGCTTCGTACGGGACGTTGCGGGCGAACAGGTCATGCGCCAAGACAGCGAGGTGGCGCGCGGTTTCGCACAACACATCATCGAAGTCGATGTAGATCCGCATGGAAACAAGTTAACAAAAAACGGAGCGGCCGCCAAGCGGCGGGAAACAGCTTGTCTTTAAACGGGTGTGCGATTGGGAGTACGAAAGCGAAGTAAAGAATAAGTTGCCCGTTGACTCCGGCTCTAGCCGGACTTTCGCTATTCGCGTGATATTTTGACGTAAGCCATTGGAAATCAAGGACGGCTATTGAAAAGTCTGTAGCCACTACGCCTTTTCGAGCATCCCGGCGGCCGTGATCCTCGGGGGGGACTGGGGCGGCAGCT
>CAZXVN010000385.1:0-13716 GCA_964643945.1 uncultured Lentisphaeraceae bacterium
CCTCAAGCTGGTGACGGACAAAGCCGCTTGGCCGGACCTTGAGAAATACGTCAAGGACATGGTCGGCACATTCAAAAACGACACGCGCATCGTGCTTTGGGACCTGTATAACGAGCCGGGCAACTCCGGCATGGGCAATCAGAGCCTTCCGCTCGTAGAGGCGTCCTTCGCGTGGGCGCGCCAGGCCAAACCCTCGCAGCCGCTGACCATCGGCGTGTGGGGCGCACCCAAGGAAATCAGCGACAGGCAAATCGAGCTTTCAGACATTGTCAGCTTCCATTTCTACGGCGACAACAAAGGCATGCAAGGACGGATCGCCGGCTTTAAAACCCACAAGCGGCCTGTTCTTTGCACCGAATGGATGGCTCGCACGCTGGGAGCGAAATACGAGAGCGAGCTGCCTCTTTTCAAGCAAGAGAAAGTGGGTTGCTATAACTGGGGGCTGGTGAACGGCCGCACGCAGACTCAGTATCCGTGGGGTTCCCCCAAGGACGCGCCGGAGCCGGCGCTGTGGTTCCACGATCTGCTGCGCCGGGACGGGTCGCCGAAGAACGCCGACGAGGTCGCGTTTATCCGCACGTTCACTGAGGCTCCTGGCGTGAACCGCCTGAAACCGCTCTTTGATTTCCCTCTCCGCGACACCTGCGTCTGCGTCGGCCCGGACGCCTACTATCTCATCGGCACCACGGGAGCGCCCGCTTGGTGGAAGACCAACGAAGGCATCCGGATCTGGAAATCCAAGGATTTGGCGACATGGGAGCCCTTGGGGCTGGTCTGGTCCTTTGAAAAGGACATGACTTGGCAAAAGAAGCAAGGTGACAACCAAGCCATCTGGGCGCCGGAGATGCACGCGATCAACGGCACCTACTGGATCACCTACTGCGTCAACTACAGCGGCACCGGCATCCTCAAGAGCATGAGCGGCAAGCCCGAGGGGCCGTATGTGGACATCAAGAAAGACGGCCCGCTCACCGGCGAGATCGATGCGTCGCTGTTTCAGGACGATGACGGCAAGGTCTATTTCGTCTACCAGAACGGCAAGGTCGCGCGGATGAAGGAAGACATGACGGGCCTCGCCGAAGAGCCGAAGCTGCTGAAGCCCGCCAACGCCGCACAGGTGGGCTTCGAGGGCGCGTTCCTCTTCAAGGCGGCCGGCCGCTACTACCTGTCCTGCGCGGATTTCACAGACGGCAGGTATCACTGTTACGTGGCCAGTTCCCAGAACCTCGCGGGCCCCTACGGCGACCGCTACCTCGCCGTTCCCCATGGCGGCCACAACACGTTCTTCAAGGACAAGCAGGGCGACTGGTGGAGCACCTTTTTCGGCAATGACGGCGATGCGGCTTTCAAGGAAAAGGCGGCCATCCTCCGGGTCGGGTTCGGCCTGGACGGCGAACCCCGGCCCTTGCCGATCCGATAGCCTGCGAAACAGAGGACACAAGGATACCGATGAAAACAGCGACTCTCACACTCCTGATTATGTCTGCCTGCATGGCCCCCGTGGGTGCCGCCGTCCTCGACAAGCAGGCTCAGCTCGAAGCCCAGACCTTCTGGGACAACCGCGACTGGGATTGGTACCAGGCCAACATCCCGTTCTTCGAGTGCCCGGACGCGGAGATCACCACGACCTATTACTACCGCTGGGAGCTGACCACCAAGCACCTCACCTACGGCTCACCGTCGAGCGGCTATTCCTACACGGAGTTCATTGACCGGCCGTTCTGGTCGGGCGCGTATGGCGCCATCAGTTGTCCGGCGGGTCATCAGCTCTACGAGGTGCGCTGGTTGCGCGATCCGCGCTATGCCCAGGACTACAGCCGTTACTGGTTGCGCACCCCGGGCGCCCAGCCGCGCAATTACAGCACCTGGCTCGCGGACTCGGTGTGGGCGGTCCATCAGGTGCATCGCGACGAGGCTTTCACGAAGGACCTGCTCGCCGATCTCATCAAGAACTACGAGGGCTGGGAGCAGCGCCAATTTGTGGCGGACACAGGCCTGTTCTGGCAGGTCGGCCACGACGACGGCATGGAGTTCAACATTGCCAGCCGGCAGACGCGCGACATTTTTCGCGGCGCGCCTAGCTACCGGCCTTCCTTTAACGCCTACATGTGGGCCGACGCGCAGGCCGTCGCGAGCATCGCCAGCCTGGCCGGGGACAAGGCAAACGCCGAGAAGTTCCGCGCCAAGGCCGATGCGCTGAAGGCCCGCATCCAGTCGACGCTGTGGGATCCCGAGCGCGAGTTTTTCCTCATCCGGTTCAAGAATGATGAGGCCAACGAGAAGGACTACCCCGGCAAGCCCATCAAAGCCGGGACGCTTATCTACGAGGACGGACCCTTTGCCGGGAGCCCCGAGGGACGAGAGTTGATCGGCTACGTGCCGTGGCAGTTCAACTTGCCCGACCCCGGCTTTGAATCGGCCTGGCGGTTCCTGATGAGCACGGATTATTTCTCGGCCCCGTTCGGCCCCAGTTTTGTGGGGCGCAACGACCCGATGTTCCTCCTCCAAAAATCGTGTTGCTGGTGGAGCGGTCAGTCGTGGCCCTACGCCACCACACAAACGCTCAAGGCCTTGGCGAACCTGCTTCAGAACTATCGCCAGAATGTCATCACGCGCGCCGACTATTTCCGGCTGCTGCGCATCTACGCCCTGACTCAGCGCAAAGCGGGCAAGCCCTACATCGCCGAAGCCGCCCACCCCGACACCGGTTCGTGGGAGGGCCACGACGGCTACAACCACAGCGAGCACTACTTCCACAGCGGCTTTAACGACCTCATCATCACCGGCCTTGTTGGCTTGAAGACGCACGCCGATGACACCCTCGAAATTGACCCGCTCGCGCCAGCGGACTGGCCTTGGTTTGCGCTTGACGACCTGCCGTATCACGGTCACCGTGTCAGCGTGGTGTGGGACAAGGAGGGCACGCGCTACAGTCAAGGGAAGGGGCTGCACCTGCTTGTGGACGGCAAAAAAGCGGCCTCGTCGGAGAAGCTGGGCGTGCTTAAGGCCAAGTTGCCCGCCCGCGCGTCTGAGCCGGCGAAGAAGTCCGCCGTGAACTATCTCGTGAACAACGACGGCGACTACTTCCCGCAAGTGCAAGCCTCGTTCACCAGCGGGAACACGTCGCTGTCCAAGCTCAACGACGGCAACTACTGGTATCATCTCCACCCGCCCAACCGCTGGACCACGGAGGGTTCTACCAACACCACCGACTGGCTCGATGTGGACCTGGGCGTTCAGCGTCCGCTCAACACGGTGAAGCTCTATTTTCTCGACGACGGCGAGAAGGTCGGCACGCCGGCGGCCTTCACGCTTGAGTGCTGGAACGGACAAGCGTGGGCAACCGTACCGAAGCAGACGCGCACTCCTGCGCAGCCTGCCGGGCACCGTGCGAATGTCGTCAGCTTCCCCACGCTTGGCGTGCAGAAGCTCCGCTGCGTGTTCACGCACGGCAAGGGCGGCCTGACCGGTTTGACGGAGCTGGAGGCCTGGGGCGAACAGGTGGGTGCGTACCAGAGCGCGCCGCCACCGGCTGGCAACCTCGCGTTGAACGTGCGTGGCGAAGGTTTTCCGAAAGCGAGCGCTTCGTTCCATGACGCCTTCGGCGGCGTCCCGCGCCTCGTCAACGACGGCAAGATCGTTTATCGGCCTACGCCCGTGAACCGCTGGACGTCCTATGGTTCAACCAACGCATCGGATTGGCTGGAGGTGGACTTTGGCGAGCCGCGAAAAATCGGGCGCGTGGAGGTGAGTCTTTACGACGACCATGGCGGAGTGCAGCCGCCGGCGTCCTACACCGTCCAGTTCTGGACGGGTTCCGAGTGGCACGGCGTGCCGGATCCCGTCCAGGTCCCGGTCAAGCCCGCCGGCAGCGCGGTTAACACAGTCACCTTTTCCAGACTCACCACCGCGAAGTTCCGCGTGGTTTTTACTCACCAAGGTCAGGCCCGTAGCGGCGCCACCGAAATTCTGGCGTGGCAGGAATGAGGAGCAGTATGCACAATAAAAAGGCTTCAGTCTGCTTGGCCGCGGTGTTGCTCATGTCCGGCTGGGTCGGCCGCGTGGCTGCGCAATCGGATGAGCCCACAGCCACCCTCTGCGTCAACCTGCTTGAAGAGAAGGCGCCGGTTTCGCCGACGCTTTACGGCATTTTCATGGAGGAGATCAGCCATGCCTTTGATGGCGGCATTTATGCCGAACTGATCCAGAACCGGAGCTTTGAGGAAGGCGTCCTGCCGCCCGGTTTGAAACTGGTCCAGAAGCCGGATGGCGGGCTCAAGATGGAGCTGGACAAGCTTCCTGACGGCGTGCCGACAAACAGGTGGGATATGCCGTGGCCCTGGTTCATGGGGATGGGCTGGGACACCAACCGTGCCCTGATCGGCTGGTCGCTGCGCCAGCAGGGCGGCGGCAAGGGCGAAATGAAGCTTACCGAGGCCAACCCGATGAACGCGGCGTCGTCACGTTCTTTGGAGCTGAGCCTCTCGGCGGAGGGCGATGGCGGGGTGGACCTGATCAACAGCGGATACTGGGGAATCAATGTGCAGGCGGGCACAGCCTACGATTTGAAGGTCTTTGTCCGGCCGGGAACATTCAAAGGTGAAGCGAGCGTCATGCTTGAAGGGGCGGACGGAAAAACGCTGGCGGTCCAGAAACTGGGCGCGCTTCGGCCAGGCAAAGCGTGGCAGAAGCTGACGGCCAAGCTGAATGCGACGGGGACGGATCCCCAGGCGCGGTTCGTCTTGCGGCTTCGCGGGAGCGGCCAGCTTCAGGTCGACTGGGTGTCGCTGTTTCCGCCGACTTATAAAAACCGGCCCAACGGGCTGCGTCCTGATCTGGCGAAGCACCTTGAGGCTTTGAAGCCTTCCTTCATCCGTTATCCCGGCGGGTGTTATGTCGAGGGTTATTCGTGGGCGCAGGCGCCGGATTGGCGCAAGATGGTCTGCCCGCCCGAGGAGCGGCCCGGCATGTGGGGCTACTGGCAGTACCGCTCGACCGACGGGTTCGGATACCATGAGTTCCTGCAGTTTTGCGAGGATGTCGGCGCAGACGGCCTGTACGTCGCTTTCGCAGGCATGACCTGCCATCCGGACAACAACTGGCCTCTCGATCAGATTGACCCCGTCATTCAGCAGACGCTTGACGCGATTGAGTATGCGGTCGGTCCCGCGACATCGAAATGGGGTGCTGCCCGTGCGAAGATGGGGCACCCGAAGCCGTTCCCGTTAAAGTACGTTGAGATCGGCAACGAGCACCCGCCTGCGCTCTACGGCGATTACTACAAGAAGTTCCGCACGGCCATCAAGGCGAAGTATCCCTCGATGAGTGTGATCATGAGCATGTACTGGAGCGGACTCAACCCCGGCGCCATTGCGCGGGCGGGCGACGACAACATTGACATGGTGGACGAGCATTCCTATAAACCTTCCGGCTGGATCCGGACCAACTTTGATTACTTCGACAAGTATCCGCGCAAGCCGTGGAAGATCTATGTCGGTGAGTATGCCCACCATCACAACAGCGGCGACTGGAGCGCGGCGATGGACGACTCGGTTTACCTGATGATGCTTGAGCGCAATGGCGACTTGGTGAAGCTGGCGAGCTATGCGCCGCTGTTCGTCAACGTGAACCACCGGAGCTGGGGTGTCAACCTGATCGAGTTCGATTCCTCGCGCAGCTTTGCCCACGCATCCTATTACATGCAGAAGGTGTTTGGCGAAACCCGTCCTGACGTCAATCTGGCCACGGCCGTCGATGTGCGGCCCAAGCCGGATGCGGACCGTCCGCTTTTCGCGGGCCGTTTCGGACTGGGCTCGTGGAACACGCTGAACGAGTTCAAGGAGTTCCGTATCTACGACCCCGACAACACGCTCGTGTTCAGCGATGATTTTGCGAACGGCGAGCACTGGGATACGCCGGGTATCGGCCAGTGGAAGGCGGAGAGCGGCGTGATGAAGCAGACCGACCCCAACCGGGGCCCCACCAGTTTGTTCCTCAAGCAGGATCTTAAGGTCGGACGGGTGACGCTGAAGGCGCGCCGCGTGGGCGGCAACGAAGGGTTCCTGATGTTCTTCAATGCAAGCGGGCCGGAGCGTTACATGTTCTGCAACTACGGCGCGGCCGGCAACCAGTTTTCCGCGATTCAGGGCACTCCCGCCGACGGCATTGCGACCAAGGGGGGCGGGGATATCCAGGGCCCGATTGAGAAAGACCGCTGGTACGAGATCAGCCTCGTTCTAACGAAGAACTCGGCTGAAATGTTGCTGGATGGCAAGCGGGTGAGCAGGGTGGAAGCAGACGCGCTGCCCGCTTTTTTTGCCACGGCGGGGTATCAGCAAAAGGACAAGACGGTGGTCGTCAAGGCCACCAATTACAACAAGAAGCCGATGCGGGTTGATGTCCGGATCGACGGCGCCAAGAGCGTGGGCGCCAAAGGCCGGCACATCGTCATGCGCTCGGAGAAGCCGGATGACGAGAACACCCTCGACAACCCTCTCCGCATTGTTCCGCAGGATCAGCCGTTGCCGGGCTGCGGACAACGCTTTACGGTCATGCTGGCACCTTCGTCGATCAACGTGTTGTGCATTCCGGCCAGATGAGCCCGTTCCGTTTTTTCAAGGTGCCAGGCTCCTTTTTCGGGTCAATATGCCGAAACCGATTGTTGACGGGGATTCCCAAAGCCGCTATGCTTAAGCTACATGTTTGAAAGGTTTACAAATTTTTCGTCGTTCATAGGGTATAGAGGAGAAGAGAAATGATTGGTACAACTCGCCCCCCGATCCGAGTGGGTGTCGCTGGCTTGGGACGAGCCGGACTCGAAATGCACTGCCCAGAATTGGCGCAGTATCCGGAGCTGTTCAAGATTATCGCTGTTTGTGATCCGGTCAAAGAGCGGCGCGATCTTATTGTGGAGCGGTTGCCCGAGTGCCGCACCTACCGGCGTTATGAAGACCTGCTGGCTGATCCGGATGTGGAACTGGTGGACATTGCCACGCGTTCGGATGACCACGCCGCGCATGTGATGCAGGCGCTGAAGACCAGTAAGTGGGTGAACGTTGAGCGCCCCTTTTGTTGCGATTACGACGAGGCCATGGTTTTGCGTGCCGCGGCGATCAAGGCGAGCAACCGGTTGCTGGTCCGCCATAACTATCGGTTCGAAGCGTCCTTCCTGCAGGTGAAGGAAGTGATCGAGTCCGGCGTGCTGGGCGAGATCTACGACATGAAGATTCGTCGGGGCATCTATGAGCGGCGCGACGACTGGCAGACCGTGAAGCGGTGCGCGGGCGGCATGGTTCTGTCGTTTGGTCCGGCCTTCCTCGATCAGGCGCTGGAGTTGCTGCGCACACCGCCGGTGAAAGTGTGGTCGGATCTCAAGCGCGTCGCGTCGGTGGGCGACGCCGAGGATTATGTGCGCATCATCTTGCGCAATCTGGCTGGGGTGACGGTCGACCTCGAAATCTCTGGGGGGCGCATCGGTTTGGTTCCGCAGTATATCGTCACCGGCGCCAAGGGCGCTTTCACGCTCTATCCGAATGCTCCAGAAGGCACGTTGCGGTATCTGGATCCCAAGCAGAAACTGGCACGGCGGCGTTCCAGCGTGCGCACGCCGCCGCTGGGGAGCTTCGGTACGGCCGAGACGTATCGCTGGCTCGAGACCCAGATTCCGGTCAAGCCACAGGCCGAGTCTGGCATGTCGCTCATTTGGGAGCATGTGTTCTTGGCGATCCGCGAGAATAAGCCCTACCCGGTATCGCTGGACACCGCTATCGAGACCATGCGCATCCTGACACTCGTCAAGAAGGAGAGCCCGTTTGCGTAAGGGGACGTGAAAGGGTTCAGGTTTTTGCCTGTGCCACGTCTGCGGCGGATGCGTTGGGATTCAGCGGTGATGATTCGGAACCCGGTACACTCTGAACACGGCTGCCTGATTCTGCTCTGGACATTTTCCGGTTGGCGGCGCAGTCGATCACGCGGGTGTCGGTGACGATCCAGTCCATGGGGATGTCGTGCGGCTCTTGCGGCACAGGTTCGTCGAGCACCTGCCAATCGTAGCAGAGCGCGATCTTCGGGGCGATCCGCGCGGCTTTGCCGAGAATATGGTCGTAATGACCCGCACCGTAACCGAGTCTGCCGCCGTACTTGTCGAACGCTAGCCCCGGCAGAATAAAGGCGTCCACATCCCAGGGCATCACGGGTATGCGCACCGCGGGTTCGCGGATGCCGTGGTGGCCCGTGATGAGCCGCGTATGTGCGTTCATCGCGCTCAGCTTATACTTTTCGTTGGACTGGCTCCAGACGGGCACGCACACCTCGCGGCCCGCATCCCAAACCGCCCGCGCGACATAACGCGTCGGAATCTCATTGCGGGTGCTGAGGTAGATGCAGACGCGCCACGCTCGTAACAACAGGCGGATCGGTTCGTCCAGCACGTTCTTGCAGACCTCCTGGCCGAGCGTCTTGCGCTCCTCCGGTGTAATCTTGCTGCGCGCGTCACGCATCTGCTGGCGTATCTCGTCTTTGGTCATGGAAACAGGTGGACAGGTTAAAGACGGTTAGGGTGCAGGGGAGGAGGGCCGCTTCGCGAGCCACTGGATCTTGTCTTCCTCGTCGTGGCGAATGACTTCCACGAAGTATTTCTTGCCGCGCACGAAAAGGCCATGGACGGCGTCTGGGCCTTCGGTGTCGGCCACCGCCTGCACGATGTTGATCATCGGGCGTGTGATGGCCAACCCTGGCAGGAAGACCGGAATGCCGGGCGGATAGGGGACCAGCAGTTGGCTGCTGATGCGGCCTTCGGTCTGGTCCAATTCCATCAACTCGCCGTCGCACAAGGCGGCATCGCGCGGCAGGACCGTGGCTTGACCGTTGACGGCTGCCGCCACGCCGCTGTCGAACGCGTCGCAATCGGGCTGGCCAATCACCTCTTTCATCTTAATGATGGCACGGTAAAGGTGCTCGAAATGGTCTTCGACGGTGCCCATGGAGACGAGAAAGAGGAGGGTGACCGGCGTGGACTTCTCCCACTGGATTTTGGCGTCGCGCAGAAGCCCCTTAAACTGTTTGCAGCCTTCAGGAGTCTTGAAAGAAAGCACGATCTTAAGGGGATCATGCATATAGCCATCACGCTCGTAGGTGTCGGCGTCGGTTTCGCCGACAACCTCGCGCAACCCCACGAAACAGGCGTTTTCGGGCAGGCCGCAGTCGCGTGACACGCGCTCCTTAAAGGACTTGACCCAGCGCAGGCGCTCCTCGATCAGCTTCAGCCCTTCGAGGCGCATCTGAACGCCCGCGCAGTCCAGCGTGGCCATCATCGGGTAGTGGGGCGAGGTCGAGTGCCAGTAACGCAACACCTCATGGAGGTCGTGGCTGAATTTTTCATACGAGCCGTGACCGTTCAGCGCAAAGCGGGTGCGCAACCACTGCCAGTCGGCGGCCTCGCCTTCGAAGAGCTGTTTAAAGCGTAGCGAGACGTGGATCATCGAGGCTTGGCTGAAGGCGGCCAGAGCCTTGTGGGTGGACTGCACCGCGAAGTGCGCGCTGGTGGTCTCGTGGATGGCGTTGTACCGCACGCGCTTGCCGTGTGAGGTCACAGAGGTGTAGTAGGGGTGAAAACTCAGGTAAGGCGCCCAGGCCTCGTCGGCGTAGAAAAGCATGCCGTTGCGTTCACAGAGACGGGCGATCTCCCAGACGGGGTAGAGCACGCCCTCGTAAGTGCAGGTGGTGAGCACCAGCATGCGCGGCTTGGCGTTCTCGGGGTAGTCGGTGCTGATGGCGTGGCGCAGGTCGCGCATGGCAATCGGGCCCCAGACGCCGAGGCGGGCGTTGAAGCGGGCGGGGAGGTAGTTGGGGATCGCACCGGCCATAACCACGGCGTGGTGGACGGACTTGTGACAGTTGCGGTCCAGCAGCACCGTCTCGCCGGGGCGGAGCAGGGTCATCAGCATGGCCTTGTTCGAGGTGGTCGAGCCGTTGGTGATGTAACAGCTTTGGGCGGAACCGAAAATTTCCGAGGTCAGGCGCTGGGCGTCGGCCAGCGGTGTCCGGGATTCGGGTTTCGAGAGGTCTCCCAGACTGTGGACTGAGACGCTGAGATCCGAACGGAAGCTCATGCTGCCGTACTCGTGGCGGAACCCTTGGAGGAAGAGTGAGCGGCTGAAGGCGTGGCCCGCGTTGTGGCCGGGCGTGTGCCACGAGGTGCCGGCCTCGCAGGAGACGTAGTGTTGCAGCGCGTGCCAGAAACGCGGCTCCCACAGCGCACGGAAGAGATGATGGATACGCGGCAGGTGGGCTTCGATCTGTGTGAAAACCTCTTTGGGTTTCAGCACCCAGCTTTTCGAAGGTATGCGGACTTTCTCGGCGCCAGCGGACGTGAGGACGATTTTGGGGATCGCAGGGAAGTAGGTGTTGAGCCACTGGGGGAGAAGAATGCTGTCGATGGTCAAGGCGTCGAGGGGAATGCGGTATCCGCTGTCTGGCTCGGTGAAGGCATCGTCGAGCAAGAAAAGGATGCAGGCTTTCCCGTCATCTGTCAGCAGGCCGTTGGCGCTGTCGCCCAAGAGAAAGAGCGCGTCATTCAGTTTGTCCGCGCTGGCAACCGCGACGATACGCAGGGGCGGCCAGTCGATCGGCTCTTCGGAGGGGAAGGTTTCATCGCAGAATTCGTGGAACGTGTCGGTGAGTCCGTTTGCGAGCGCCTGAAGGCTGTTGCGGTCTGAAGGTTGGCCGAGGAGATAAAAGACAGTCAGTTCGTTCATGAAGGTGAGAAGATTACGGCAAACGCAGGGTGTCTGACAACGCCATTCTTCCGCCGGGCCTGTTTTTCCATGATCGGGCACGCTCAAAAAAAAAAGGAATTTGCGGCTGACCGTGTAATCTTGTATTCTCATTACCCGGTTACGGTTTGGCTGGCCGTGAGGCTTTGATGGCGAGAAAGGGCATTCATCAGGATGGGGGAAGCATGTCTGTATTAACCAAGAACGGATTTGACAATGAGAAGTATTTAGCCGAGCAGACGGAAGAGATCCGCCGACGGGCTGAGCAGAACGGCAATAAATTGTATCTCGAGTTCGGCGGCAAGCTGATGCACGACATGCATGCGGAACGCGTGCTCCCTGGGTATGACCATAATGTGAAGTTGCGGTTGCTGCAAAAGCTGAAGGATCAGGCGGAGATTCTCCTGTGCATCTTTGCGGGCGACATCGAGCGCAAGAAGATGCGGGCCGATTTCGGCATCTCGTACGATACGGATGCGCTGAGACTGATCGACGGTTTGCGGAGCTGGGGGCTGTTGGTGAGGGCGGTTGTCATTACCCGCTTTAGCGGCCAGCATGCGGCCAAACAGTTCCGGGCGCGGCTGGAGCACCGGGGCGTCAAAGTTTATTACCATTACGTGACGCAGGGGTATCCGACGGACGTCGACACCATTGTGAGTGAAGAGGGGTATGGCGCGAATGAGTTTGTCGAGACCGAGCGACCGATCGTGGTGGTGACTGGGCCGGGACCCGGCAGCGGCAAGCTGGCCACCTGCTTGACGCAGCTCTATCACGAGCGGCGGCTGGGGCGCGTGGCGGGTTATGCGAAGTTCGAGACCTTTCCCGTGTGGAACATGCCGCTGGAGCATCCGGTGAACGTGGCTTACGAGGCGGCCACCGCAGATCTCAAGGACTGCAATTTGGTGGATCCGTATCATTTGCAGGCGTACAACAAGATCGCGATCAACTACAACCGCGATGTGGATGCGTTCCCCCTGTTACGCACCATCTGGGAAAAGATGACCAACGAGGCGTGTCCCTACAAGTCGCCGACCGACATGGGGGTCAACCGCGTGGGATTTGGCATCGTCGACGACGCGGTGGTCTGCGAAGCCGCCAGGCAAGAGGTGATCCGGCGTTACTTCCGGCACCTGTGTGAATACGCCGCAGGCCAGACCGAGCTTGAGACGGTTGACCGCGTCGAGGTGTTGATGCACAAGCTCAAGTTGACACCGGAAGACCGCATTGTGGTGAAGCCCGCGCGTCAGGCGGGGCACGACGCCATGACTCAGGGCAAGGGACGCAACGGCATCTTCTGCGGAGCGGCGGTGCAACTCAAGGACGGGCGCATTGTGGTCGGCAAGAACTCCGAACAGATGCATGCGGCGGCGAGTATGGTACTCAACGCGATTAAGGAGCTGGCTGAAATCCCCGACCAGATCCACCTGATCGCGCCGCAGGTGGTGCAATCGATCGTCCGCATGAAGCACGATATTCTCAAGGGCAAGTACACGAGCCTGAATCTGGACGAGGCGCTGATCGGGCTGGCGATCAGTTGTGCCACGAATCCGGCGGCGCAGATCGCGATGGAGCGGTTGATCGAGCTGCGGAATTGCGAGATGCACATGACCCATATGATCACCCCGGGCGACGAGGCGGGTTTGCGCCGGGTGGGGTTGCGCTGCAGCAGCGATCCGTTTTTCGCCTCGTCGGAGTTGTTCATCGACTCCTAACACGCGCGGCGCCTTCCGCAGGATGAGTCGGCCATGCACATTGCAGACGGGTATCTCGATGTTAAGACCTCGGTTGTGACGGCTGGTCTTGCCGTGGCGGGCATGGCTCTGGCTTTGCGTGCCGTCCGGCAATCGTTGCCTCCCCGCAAGATGCCGTTGCTGGGGTTGGCTGCGGCTTTCATTTTTGCGGCGCAGATGCTCAATTTCCCGGTGGTGGCGGGGACGTCCGGACACTTGACCGGCGGGGCCTTGGCGGCGATCCTGTTGGGGCTTGGGCCGGCGGTGGTGGTGATGTGTGCGGTGCTCATTTTACAGTGTTTTCTGTTCGCCGACGGGGGCGTGACCGCGTTGGGCGCCAATCTGTTCAATATGGCGGTGGTGGCCCCGTGTGTCGGATATGCCGTGTTTCGCGGCCTGCAACGGGTGGCTGGTCCGTCGCGCCGCGCCCTGTTGGTTGCCACGGCGGTGGCAGCCTGGTGTTCGACGGTGCTGGCGGCCGGATTCTGTTCGGCGGAGTTGGCCTTCTCCGGCACTGCGGCCTTCCGGGTGGTCGTGCCTGCGATGGCAGGCATCCATGCGCTGATCGGCGTGGTGGAAGCGGTCATCACGGCGCTTGTCGTGAGGGCGGTGCTGTCGGGCGAGAGCGTGTGGCAGCCTGGTGACGGGGCACGGCTCGACTCGCGCACGGGCTTTGCTTTTGCGCTGTTGTTTTCTTTCGCGTTGGCGTTGTTTGTCGCGCCGTTCGCTTGTCCCTGGCCGGACGGTCTAGAGTCCGTGGCGGAGTGGCTGGGTTTCAGCGGACGGGGATCTCAGGTTCCGTTGGTGGCGTCGCCGCTGTCGGACTACACGCTGCCGGGGATCGGACATGCGGGACTCGCGACGGCCTTGGCCGGCGCGTTCGGCACGGCGGCGATCTTTCTGATTTTCCGGGGTCTCTGCAAACGTTCTCATCGACAAGGGTCGGCGCTGCCGCCTAAGGCTTAAGCCCTTTAGCCGATCATCCCCGAAATTGAACGTTATTCATAAGGTTAACCCGTACAATAACTTATGGCAAAAAATAACTTAACTGTTGACTTTTATCCGCCTTTCAGCTAACGAATAGCGTTTTATCCAATGTGCGGCAAGTGTAGAACGGTTCGAGATTGCGGGCAAGCGGTTTTTGCCGCATGTTGGATAAAATGTGTTGAACGGAGCCGCGTCGGTCGCCCCTTCGCTATGGGGTTTGCACGGGG
>CAZXVN010000386.1:0-2364 GCA_964643945.1 uncultured Lentisphaeraceae bacterium
GGCGCCCGTGCGACCAGCTCCTTTCCAGTTCCGCTGTCACCGCAGATCAGGATGGTCGCCGCAGAGTCGGCCAGCGCTTCAATTTGGGTGATGACGCCCTTCATGCCGGGCGATTCGGCGATGATCGAGGTTGAGGCGAACTTCTCGCGTACAGACTGCGAAAGTTTGTCCACCTGCCGCCGCAGGCGCGACGTTTCATACGCACGGCGCAGTTTGGACTGGATGTCATCGAGGTCGAGGGGCTTGGTCACGTAATCGTAGGCCCCCTCATGCATGGCGCGAACGCCCGACTCCACCGAACCATAGGCGGTCATGATGATGACCGGCACGGCGGCGTCGAGCTTGCGCAGGCGCAACAGCACCTCCAGGCCGTTGATATCGGGCAGCACCAGGTCGCTCAAGACCACGTCCGGCACCTGTTGGCGGAAAAGGTCCACGCCGGCCGTGCCCGTCGCGCTGCAGACGGTGTTAAAACCTGCGTCAGCCGCCGCTTCGGTGACCGAACGGGCGTTGTCGGGATCGTCTTCGATGATCAGGAGGGTGGGGAGGGGGTTCATAATGTGTGTGGGGGGACTTGAGGGACACGGGGGACAGGAGCGACAACCTTAACGACGGGCAGGGTGATGCGGATGTCGGCACCCCCACCTTCACGGGCCAGCGCCTGGATGTCGCCGCCGCAGCGGCGGATGGCGGTGCGTGCGAGGAAAAGGCCCAAGCCAGTGCCTTCGGGACGGCCGGTCACAAACATGTCGAAGATCGTCTCGCGTTTCTCGGGTGGGATGCCGGGGCCGCGGTCGAGCACGTCGGCGACGATGCGGGTGCCGTGGTGTGCGAGGTTGACCGTGACCTCGCTGCCTTTGGGCGCGAACTGGATGGCGTTCATCAGTATGTTCAACAGGGCGCGGCGCAGGGCGAAGGGGAAGGCGGCGGCGTGCGGCAGGTCGTCGTTGAGGCACGCGGTCTTGAGGGTGACGCCGGCCTGTTCAACGCGCGGGGAAAGGGTGTCGGCACACTCCCTCACGACCTGTTCGATGTCCACGCTTTCGGGCTTCTCATCGGCGGGTTTGGCAAGGAAGAGAAACTCCTGAAACACCTTGTCCATGCGCTCCATGGTGCGGGCGATACGCTCAGAGAGGTCACGCACGCGTTCGTGCCGGAAGCCTTCGGGGCGCTTGATCTCCTTGCCGAGCATCTGGGCATCGAGCCGGACGGCGGACATGGGGTTGCGGAAGTCGTGCAGGATGCCGTTGGCGAGCACGCCCGAGAAGGCGAGGTGCTCCTCCTGGCGGGCCCGCAACTCGCGCCGCCGGTCCCGCGTCACCGCTACGATGAGCACGAGGGCGCAGACCGCGAAAGAGAGGACCAGCACCGCGACCGAGAAGGTGAAGAGCGAGGAGACCAATGCGCGGGCGGTCTGTTCCTGCGCACCGACTGCTTCACGTTTGAAGGTGGCTTCGGTTACGACTCGGCTGCCGTCGCTCAGCGTGAGGGTACGCGAAATAACGAAGACCGGTTGACGTACGCCGCCGATCTCAAGCGAGCCCTGTGACATGTCGGTTTCGGCCATGGGGTCTGATACTTGTTCAATCCGTCCGGGCGGGTTGGGTGGCAGGGTCAGGCCACCCGCCTGGCGATGGAAAACAGTGACGCCGTCGCGCGAAACGGAGACAGACTGCACGTCCTTGCGCACCGAAAAGGCGCTGTCTACGACGGTGGCAAACTGCCGCCATTTGGCAGGCGCGGGGTTGGTGGAACAGGCGATGCCGAGTCCGCTAATGGCACTCAGGAGCGCCTCGCCCTCCTGTAAGACGACCTCGGTGGCTGCAAGATGCGCTTGCTTGTCATGCTGCTCCTTCAGAAAGAACAGTACACCACCCGCCACGAGCGCAGAAGTTAAAAGCGCCAGCAAAAGGATGATTTCCAGCCTCAGGAATCCACCCGGGTCTTCTCGATGTGTCGTCAAACGGGTCATCTCAGTTCATTCAGCAGAGAGTGTGCCGCACTTCATCCAACATCCCTTTCGTTCATATCATAGGCCACCGGATCGTAGAAAAGCAAGGCCGGATGCGACAACTTGACGCGTTTTATGCGACAGTTTGACGCATCGGCCTCTCTCATCCAAGATGCCATAGACGGTGCAACAGGCACCCAGTGCCGCTGGCACATATTGTGCTTTTTTACACGGCGGACAGAGCTGGAGTTTCGGAGATGCAAGACAAAACAGGAGTTGAAAGGATATGGGCGGGGTGCGACACGCTCCTGCTTGTGGCGGTTTTTGTCCTGCTGGGTGTTGTGTGGCACTCGAACAGCCGGGAGGCGTC
This sequence comes from uncultured Lentisphaeraceae bacterium, assembly GCA_964643945.1. Taxonomy (GTDB): domain Bacteria; phylum Verrucomicrobiota; class Kiritimatiellia; order RFP12; family UBA1067; genus JAHFSX01. The sequence goes on from CAZXVN010000386.1 coordinate 2,322, forward strand.
GGCACTGGGTGAGGGGGCACCGCAAAAGCGCGGTGCGGTTCTA
>CAZXVN010000387.1:0-6306 GCA_964643945.1 uncultured Lentisphaeraceae bacterium
CGGACGGCGACGACGCTGTCGGGGGCGGTGACCTACACGGGCGACGCGACCACGGCGGTCAACGCGGGCGGCCCGTACACGATCACGCCGGTGGTGACGGCGCTGACGGCGGCGAACTACACGTTCGCGCCGGCCAACGGCGCGCTGACGATCTCGAAGGTTGTTCTCACCGTCACCGCCGACAGCAAGATCAAGGAGTTTGGTAAGGCGAATCCGACGCTGACGGCGACGATCACTGGGTATGTGAATGGCGAGACTATAGCGGTTGTGAGCGGCAACCCGGGCCTGTCTACGCTTGCGAATACAGGTTCGGCGGTGGGGACGTACACAATCACTTGCACGGTTGGTAGCCTGACGGCTGACAACTACAGCTTTACGCCGGTTGACGGCAAGCTGGCCGTCGTCGATATCGCGCAGACCGGCACGAACTTCAAGTCGCCGGGTACGGCGCCGGAAATCAAGGTGGAGTTCCTCTACCCGGCCGGCACGCTGGCGGCGCTGACGTGGACGCCGACCCTGCCGACGGGCTGGACTTTGGCCTCGGCTACCAATGCCGCCGGAACACTGACCGTGACAGGTGGTGGCGGTGTAGTGTTGTCCACGCCGGTCACCGGAACGCTCGGAGTCAATACGCAGAAGTTCTGGATTGTGGCTAATGTCCCCGGCAACCAGCTGTCCATCGTCACGTTCACCGATGCCTCCGTGGCCATGACCTTCACGCCCGACGGCGGCAGCGCGATCACCACAACACTGGCCATGGACGACCCGGCCGAGAACTGGCGCCTGCATAGCGCCGACTACGGCCACCGCGTAAACGGCAGGACCGTGACAGGCGGGTCGGACTGGATCATCGATGCCACCGAAATGAACCGCGTCCTCTCTTATTGGCGTAATACGGGCGGTCAGTACTATTACAATGTCCTCGGCCCCGACGGCTATGCCCAGGTCGCAGGCTCCGATCCGGCAAGCGTGCTCCACTCCGCTGATTACGACACCACAAACGGGGTGATCTCGGCGGGCGAAGCCGCGCGCGTCATGGCCTATTGGACTGCCGGCGGCTATCATGTGGATGCTGAGGGTGTAGACGGCTACACGTTCAACAAGGCAACTCAGCCGCGCCCCCTGACAATCGGGATGTTCGGCCTCTCCGGAGCCGTCACAACCCTCACGCAGACCGGGCCGGCCGAGTACGATGCAGGCGGAACGGTCACCGTGACCTGCTCCCTGGCCTATAGCGGCCGCCTGCTCGCCATGAGCTGGAAGCCGGAGCTGCCGGCCGGGTGGAAGATCACGTCGGTCAGCGGCCAGGGCGCCCCGGAACTCCAGCGCGGCGAGGTGCTCTTCACCTCCACCGCCTCGGTGCCCAACCCGCTCGTGTTCACCTTCACGGCGCAGGCGCCGCTCTCGGCCGTCGGCACGGTCACGCTGGGCAGCGTGGCCAGCCCCATCCTCGACGGGTTCGTCAACGCGCTGAACGTGTCCGCGTCGCAGACCCTCTCGATGACCGCCAAGGACGCCGACCAGAACGGCCTGGCCGACGGCTGGGAGCTGCACTACTTCGGCCGCACGGGCGTGGATCCGCAGGCCGACGCCGACGGCGACGGCATGAACAACCTCGCCGAGGCCATTGCAAACACCATCCCGACGGACAGCGCGTCGCTGCTGGTCATCCAGGGCTTCAACCCTGTCAGCGGCAAGATGGCGCTGCGCTGGCAGAGCGCGAGCGACCGCACCTACACGGTTCTGGGCGCGGCGACACTCGCGGGTCCCTTTGAGCCGGTGAAGACCGGGATTGCGGCCACCCCGCCCGAGAACACAGAGGAGATCGAGATCGGAACCGGTAACCAGTTCCTGCGCGTGCAGGTGGAATGAGACAAGTTTGGAGTGCGGGGCTTCAGCACCGCTTTGGGTCCGCCGGACTTCAGTCCGGCGCTCCCAAGCCCGCCGAACGCCGCCCGTGCGCGGGAGCAAACGAGAGGGTCACTTTTGAACCACGAAACACACGAAAGCACACGAAAAGATTCCAATTTCATGAAGTTTCATGAAGTTTCGTGGTAAAAAACTTGAAGTTACCGATGAGTTTAACTTTTGAACCACGAAACACACGAAAGCACACGAAAAGATTCCAATTTCATGAAGTTTCATGAAGTTTCGTGGTAAAAAACTTGAAGTTATGGGTAATCCCGTCCGAGGAGCGGGAGCAAACGAAAGGGTCACTTCTCAAATTGAGAGTTGAAAGTTGAAAGTTGAACGTTGAGAGTTCAGGCAAACGTTCAACGTTCAACGCTCAACGTTCAACGTTCAAGTTATCAACAAGCGACTATTCCAACGCATTTCATTCTGACTTCTGACTTCTGACTACTGACTACTGACTACTGATTCTCCCCCTTCGACGATACAGACAACATGCAACAGGATAACCACCGGACAACTTTCGCAGCGATCCCCGGGAAAGCCCCGCTTACCCGTCGCGCCCCCGTGTTGTCGTCCCTCCTGTCTTCCGTCCTCCGTTCACCGATCACTGCTCGCTGCTCACTGCTCACTCTCTTCCCTCGCGCCTCTCGTCTTCCCGTTCCACCCTGTCGGGCACGGGACTCATTCTTCGCACGACGCGGGGGAAGCCTGCGCCTGAAGTCGAAGCCTGCGTTTGGCACGCGATCCGCCGGACGCTGGGCGTCAGGACTGCTTGCGGGCGGATGCGCGTTGTTCGTGACGCTCCTTGGCGTTCCCGCGGCAAACGCCGCCACCACGAACGAATCTTTTATTGCGGCGGGCACCGCCAATTGGACCGCGCCGGCGGGGGTGACTCGAATCACCGTTGAGGTTTGGGGCGGCGGCGGCGGCGGTGGTGGCCATAACAATACCAGCGGCAACGGCGCTGGTGGTGGTGGTGGTGGCGCTTATGCGCGGTTGAATACCTACGTGGTCACGCCGGGCGCTTCCTATTCCTACACTGTAGGGGTAGGTGGAACCGCTGGCTCGACAGCCGGTGGGAATGGCGGTAGCGGTGGCAGTTCATCATTCAACTCTACAACCTGTGTCGCCCTTGGCGGCAGCGGCGGAATCGGCAACGCTAGCGGTGCGGGTGGGGCCGGTGGTGTGGGAGGCTCAGGCATTGGCGATGTGAAATATAGCGGCGGCGTTGGAGTTACAGGAACCGCCGCCGGTGGTGGTGGTGGTGGTTCTGGCGGCACCGGGAGCGATGGTAACACTGGCTCCACAACGATAGGTGCAATCGCTGTAACTGGTGGTGGCCCGGGAGGAAACGGGGGCACGGGCAACAATCCTGGAGTGATTCCCGCCTCTGGCCCTGGCGGTGGTGGCGGCGGTGCCGACTCTGCAGGTACTGCTCAGTTGGGCGGCGCAGGCCGTGCCGGCCAGGTCAAGATTACCTACATATCCCAGACGGTTGAAACATTCATCACGGCCGGCGCCAGCACGTGGATCGCGCCAGCGGGCGTCAACGTGATAACCGTTGAAACATGGGGTGGCGGTGGTGGCGGCGGCGGTGGCCCCACTGGTGCTTCTGGTGGTGGCGGCGGCGGGGGGGGTGCCTACGCCAAGAAGAATTCCTACACGGTCACGCCCGGCATGTCGTATTCCTACACCGTTGGTGCCGCTGGCGCCAAAGGCGACAAGAATGGTACAATTGCTGGTACCGGTGGAGACTCGTCCTTCAGCACAAGTACCTGCATCGCCAAAGGCGGCGCAGGTGGAACTTCTGCTGTCGGAGGTGCTGGCGGCGCGGGTGGTGCGGCAACCGCATCCACTGGCGACATCAAGTACGATGGCGGGAAAGGGGCAACCGGCACAACCAGTGGTGGCGGCGGGGGTGGCGGTTCCGGAGGGACTGGCAGTGGTGGGAATGCTGGCAGTGTGACGGCAGGAGCCACCGCTGTCACGGGCGGCGGTCCTGGCGGGAACGGCGCAAGCAACAATAAAGGCATCGCGCCTGCGTCCGGCCCTGGCGGCGGCGGCGGTGCAGGGGACGACGATGATAACGGTGCCGTTGGCTACGCCGGCCAAGTCAGAATTACTTACGTCGCACAAGGCGATACCTTTACCACGGCAGGTTCCGGCACATGGACTGCACCGTTTGGCGTGAATGTGATAAAAGTTGAAGCTTGGGGCGGCGGTGGCGGTGGCGCCGGTGCGCCAAACACTTTGGATGGTGGTGGCGGCGGCGGTGGTGGTGCCTACGCACGGGTGAATTCCTTTACAGTCACGACGCCCGGCGCATCGTATGCCTACACCGTTGGTAACGGTGGCGCCGGAGGGGATAAAGATAACAATCCGAGTGTTGGTTCCGGGGGAGATTCGTCCTTCAACACATCTACCTGCATCGCCAAAGGTGGCGCAGGTGGAACTTATGCCAGCGGAGGTGCTGGCGGCGCGGGTGGATTGGCATCCGCATCGATTGGCGACACCGGCGGCAAGTATGACGGCGGTAAAGGGGCCACGGGAACCAGCAATGGCGGCGGCGGAGGGGGAGGGTCCGGAGGGATTGGCAATAATGGAGGTGCTGGCAGTGTTACGGCAGGAGCACCCGCTGTCACGGGCGGTGGCCCGGGTGGAAACGGTGGAAATGGCGCTGCCGGCAGCGCTCCTGCATCCGGCCCTGGCGGTGGCGGCGGCGCGGGGGATAAAGACAAGGCCGGTGGCGCCGGGCATGAAGGCCAAATCTTCATCACCTACAAATTCGATCCCAATGTGACTGCCTGGCCGACGGCCAGCGCGATTGTTTACGGCCAGGCGCTTTCGTCTTCGACGCTTTCGGGCGGCACGTCCACAGCACCTGGCAGTTTCGCTTTTACTTCGCCGTCCACGGTTCCGGGTGCCTCCGGCACCTACAGCGCCTCCGTCACCTTCACGCCAACGGACACGGAAACTTTTGCCACTGAGACCGCCAACGTGAATGTGCAGGTCAACCCGATTGCCCCATACGGTACGGGAAGTTTTACCTGGCAAGACGGGTCCACACCGTGGTCCGTATCGTCTGGCGGACCTTACACCGCGGTCTGGAATTCCGGGGGCAACGCCATTCTCGAGGGCACGGCAGGTGGTGTAGTGACAATCGGGTCCGCGGGCGCCACGGCCAACAGCGTTACGTTTAACTCCACCGGATATATTGTTACAAACAACATCCTCACCCTGGGCGGTGGTGCGACGATCACGGCTACCAACAACATCGCCGCGACCATCAGCTCAACCATTGCCGGCTCCGACGGTCTGGACGTCAACGGCGCCGGCACCTTGACCCTCTCCGGCGCGAACACCTACTCAGGCACGACGACGATCACGGGAGGCGGCATTCTTAAGATCAGCGCGACGAATAACCTCGGCAACAGCACAGCGGTCAGTTTCACTGGCGGACGGCTGTATGCCACGGCAAGCGGCATCACTTTGACACAGCCGGTCACAGCCAACACTGGAAGCCCCGGTGGTGCTTCTGTTCAGATCGACTCCGGCACAGTGACCTTCACGGGCGGTTGGGGCGGGGCCGGTGCCCTCGGCAAATACGGCGCCGGTACGCTGGTGATGAACGGTGCCTATTCCGCCTCGGGCAAGCCCGTGGTCAATGAGGGCACGCTGCAGTTGGGCGCCTTTTTCTCCGGGTTTACCGCCAACCTGGATGTGATTGCGGGTGCCGTGCTGGACTTGAACGGGGAGAACGCGTCACTGTCGGGCAGTAGCGGCAGCGGGTTGTCCCTGGCCGGCACGGGCATCGGCAGCGGAGGTGCGCTGATCAACAGCGCGTCGTCCACGACTTCGATCTATACGGGTCCCATGCTCTTGACCGCCGACAGTTCCATGGGCGGCGCGGGCAACCTGAATATCCTCGGTGCGATCTCGGGAAGCAGCAAAGCTCTCACCAAGGTAGGCGCCGGCACGGTCACGCTGGGTAACCAGGGCACAATGGCGGACGGCACCGGCGGAACGATTACGCATGTGGGAGGTTATACGATTCATACGTTCACCAGTTCGGGAACCTTCACGCCCGGTGCCGCCGGGAATGTCGAGGTTCTGGTGGTCGGCGGCGGCGGCGGCGGCGGTAGCAACGGCGGTGGCGGCGGCGGTGCTGGCGGTGTTCAGTATAACTCGTCGTTTGGAGTTACGGCGCAAGCGTATTCAGTTACGGTAGGAGGTGGGGGATCAAAAGCAGCTACAGCAAACGTTCGAGGCGATAACGGTACTAATTCGGTGTTTAACACGATTACAGCCACGGGGGGCGGTGGCGGGGCATCCAGGGATGGCGGTGGTGCTCCAAGCACAGGAGGAAGCGGCGGTGCGGGGGCCAATGCCGTC
>CAZXVN010000388.1:0-9919 GCA_964643945.1 uncultured Lentisphaeraceae bacterium
TGTCGTTCCCTCATTATTGTTTGCAATGGCTTTGATTTGGATGCGGAAAACCTATTGTTTGGCAGCTTCTTCTTTACATGAGATTCCCCAATCGTTATCAGACGTTGCAGTTGTCATTGCGGCCAGAAATGAGGAGGAGTCGATTACTGGATGCATCGAGTCAATTCTTTCACAAGCGGGGATTAAAGATCTGATTGTTGTCGATGACCATTCGTCCGACGGGACAGTCGATAAAGTGAATAGACTAGTAGATGTCGATCCTCGGGTACATCTCTTGCATGCGTCGGAAGTGCCAGATGGATGGCTCGGAAAAACCCACGCTCTTCAGATTGGTGCTTCAATCTGCAAATCAAGGTACGTGCTTTTTACCGATGCTGATGTGCATTTTGAAGAGCGTGTAATCAAAACCGTGCGAGACCGAATGGAATGTGATAAGTTAGAGCATGTTGGTGGATTGTTCGGGATCAAATGTCAATCACTGTGCGAAGAACTTTGTTGCCATGTTCTTTCTACCTTTGCTTTCGCTGCGATGGGATTGTCTGCGAGAAGACATGGCGGAGGAACAGGAGCTTTCAATATGGTTCGCCGCGACACCTACGAAGCCCTCGGGGGGCATTCTAGAATTCAGAATTGCATTGTAGATGATGTGGCGTTGGCCAGGCTTTTCAAGGGTGAAGGCCGTAAGTCCATCTTCGTTGACCTCTCGAACCTCGTCACCGTCCGTTTGTTCAAGGGTTTTGAGGGATACAAGGATGTGGTGAGTCGTTCGGCAATCCCCTTTTTGCAAAGTTCCATACCAATCGCAATCGTTCTTTCATTGGCAGCAATAGCATTTGCCGCAGTATTTGCTGCATCTCCATTCTTGGCAGTGATGTTCGCAAGTATCTCTCTTGCAAGCCAAGACAGTTCGTTCCTGTGGCCGTTTATGGTTGCTGCCGCTATATATTTGTCAGGTGTAATTCCATACCTCATGTGTCGGAGTTGTCATGAGGGGCGATTGGTTCTTGCGTTTTTGTATCCGGTCCCCCTATTAATCATGGGAGTAGCTGTCTTCTCGGCGGCTCGACGGATGATGAGAGGGGAGCCTTTGATCTGGCGAGGCCGGGCATATAAGAACGTGCGATGAATATCTTCGCGTCATTATTTGTAGAGGAGAGGTGCAATGAGGATCGATGTTGAGAAGGGACGAATGCTGAATGCGGGTTGTTTGTGGGTGCATTTTATTTGCCGTAATACCGATATTATGACCACACTTAATCAGGCGCCTTTTCATGTTTTTGTAGTAAATGATCGACATTATAAAGGGAAAATATTCGGGGTCAATGTGGAACTCGAAATTCTCGGTAATGTTGAGCCAGGGCCAAATGGTGAAGTGGATATTGTAGCAGATGTAAGACTGCCGTTATCATTAGGCAGGACTCATACGGTGGCGCATTACAGATATCGCCTTGTCGAAGTTGATGTGACTGTTGTTGATCTTCGTCTGGTTTTGGAAACCACCGGTATGGTAATGGCAATTTATGCATTTTTTCTTAGGCGTCGCATTGATGCCTACCTTAACCAAGTGATCTCGGACAACGAGAAAGCTGCGATACTTTTGCAGAACAATGACCGATCTTTACAGCAATTGCTTTCAGACGATCAGTTTGAACGGGTTCAGCGTTTCCGCAAAAAATATGGAGAGCAGCTAAAGCCTGAAATTAAACCAGTTGAAACATCGATTATTGCCACCCTCGAAAAGAGATTATGGGACTCTGAACTATCGGAATTAACCCTGCTTCATCAGAAAATAGGGGGGAGGGAGGATGAACTCGAAAAAGAAATATTTAGAATGCGTGAGACGCGAGATTCCGTCGCGACTTTGCTCATTGCTCGCCGAATGCTTGAAGTGATCGTGACGAGCATCTGTCAGGCTATATTGAAAAGGCCACGAGGAACCGAACCGCTCGCCGGTGTTATTGACAAAATCACTAAGGCTGAGGGGATTCCTGAATATGTCGCAACATCGATGGGCAACTTGAATAAACTGTCTACTTATGGTGCGCATCCCAAAGATTTCTCGCCAATACAAGTAAGAGAGGCATTGCTTGCGCTTTGTTCAATTATGGAGTGGTATGCCGGACATCAACCGAGTCAGGTGGTCCAATAAGTTCAAAATAACAAAACGATTGTTCAGCAGTTCAATTTTGTTTGAGATGGTTATCGAATATGACGTTTAGACGACGATATTCTGATTTAGAGCATTTGGTTGTTGATAATGAGTCTCATCGACTAGCTGGTGAGATATTAACACTTGATGGAGTGAATCAGCTCCGAATACTTGAGTTGCATTTGACAGACCTGTGCAACTTGCGGTGTTCTTTTTGTCTTACCAAGCATCGCCGCCTAACAAAAGGACGATTAGATATCAAACTGTTGAAGAGTATAATACTAGAAGCGGAGGCACTTGGCCTTCAGGGGGTGAGGATATCCGGTGGTGGAGATCCCACGTGTAATCCTGATCTGGTTGAATTTCTTGAATTTCTTGCAATAAGGGGCATCGCCGTTTCGAGAATTAATACCAACGGAGTGTTGCTGTCGGCAGTTATGTCACGATTGTTGGTCGACTGTAGATTGATGTGTCTACATATTTCCTTGCAGGCACCGACACCTCAATTGTGGAGCGAAATCACAGGGGCACCAGAAAAAGACTTTTTTAGAGTCATTTCAAATATTGAGACATTTCAACGGTATAATAGGAGCGGGAAAACCAATGTGGTTGCTTCTTTTGCGTTACACAATGAAATTCAATCAGATTCATTAGTAGAGGCAATCAATCTCTGCCATCGATTGGGTGTGACATGCCATTTTCATGATTTAGTTCCAGCCAGCGTTTACACAGCTGACGGATCGATACGATGTGAACAAGCATTCAAAGAGGTGAATGGACGATTTGAGGCACTGCCGTTCAGTTGGCGGTTTTTTAGTGTTCCTAATCTCATCCGGTGGCAGGAGGCTATGGTCGCGTCTGATGATTACACAGCCATTAAAGAACTCGGCATTTGTTTTTGTCCTTGGACCGGATGTCTTGTTCGTGCAACAGGAGAGGTTTATGCATGTTGCATATTGTGCGGCGATTCCAACAACGCTCTAGGTAGTATTACAAATTCTACTTTGAGTTCAATTTGGCAGAGTAGTAAATGGGTGTTGTTCAGAAAAGAAATACGGATGCAGACTTGTCAATACCTCAAGGGAGAGAGTACAGAAAAACCGTGTTGCCAGAATTGTCCGGCAAGGGATGGACTATTCTTACATCAAAAGGCTGCCGAAGTACTGAGGGAACGTTTCACCACATAACTAATGAAATACAACTATTGGCAATTTCTTTCTGACGACTTTGTTGTATTTGTCCGAACTCACCCTAAATCTACATTTGGGGTGTTTTTTTTGCAGCGTCCCATATTGCCCATTCAATGAAAGCACGGTTATGAATACACATTCTCTCATCTAAATTCCAAATTGAGCCAGTTTTTATGTGAGCTTGGTAAGGACAGCCTCCACCGCAGACTGCGATTGCTGGACATTTGTAACACTCATCAATATAAACGGGCATTCTCGTGGACCACTCCTGATAGACAGGGTCTGAAGAAAAATCGAGAATGCCTTCATCAACATGATGATTGAAATATAAGGAGGTGGGAACAAATGCTTGGCAGGGACCAATTTTACCGTCAGGCGCGATAACAATCTGGTTGCCAATTCCGCCACAGTCGCGGAAATGGAAGGTATTATTAACAAAAGGTTTTAGTTTCCTCATTATCCTATCCTCATAAATACCCTTTGTTCTAAGATATTCAAATGTTGCCAACACGGAGTCAGTCGCTTGCTCAATAGGGATAGAGAGTGGATTCTCGCAATCGGGGAAATCGATAAGAAAGTTGAACCCAATAGCCTCTACATAAAAAAGGCGTAATAGTTCTTCCATCGCCCCAACGAGGTTGACTACATTATGTCGTCCAATTGTGACTGACAAGCTAACCCTTTTCATGCCCGCTCGTTTCAACATATTATATGCGAGGCAGACTTGCTTGAAGGTTCCTTGACCGTTTTGATTTGGGCGTGCTGCATCGTGAATCTGCTCCGGACCATCAATTGAAAGGGAAACTTTGACTTTGTGTTTCGTGATGAAAGCCGCGATCTTCTCAGTCATCGCAACCCCATTTGTGATCAAAATTATTTCAACGTCACCGGCTTCAGGATGTGAGCGAATGCTGAGGACAGATGCCTCAAAAGCCGAAATGTTAAGTAGTGGTTCGCCACCATAAAAAATGATGCGCCGCTTTCCAGTCCCCTTCGTTTTTGGCCGTGACACATTCATGAAGAGGGTTACTGCTTTGCGTGCCGTATCGGTATCCATGTGCTTGTGTACATATGTAGACGGGAATGCATTTTCAATGTAACAGTACCGACAACGAAGATTGCAGGCGTCTGTGATAACGAGATACATCAATTTAATATCAACCGTCGCATGTTTCCGAAGTGCCTCGCCAAATAAAGGTTCACTAACATCTTCAGGTACAAGAAGCCCCTTGTCACGAAGCAATTCGATGAGTGACGCGACCGTGTTATGATGCTCCAATGGAGTACGTAAAAGAGCTTCTTCTGTTGACGAACCGCCAGCAAATAGTGAAAAAACCTCTTTGGCACAGGAATCAAGATAAACTATATGTTGCAAAATAGAGTGGTAAATCGCATGACGAATTCCGTTACTGAAAACAAATGAATATCGTGAGGCTTTGAATCTTCTTGTTTTGGGCATGCTCAAACTTCAATCGTACATAGGTTGACGCGTAATACGAACTTCATAACCAGAATAATGATCTGCAAGATGGTTGTGCGACAGTTATATCTGTGCACTATCTATGCAGAAACCACATGAGCATGCACAATCACACATTCCACATGCACACTCCTTACAAAAATCTTCATTATCAGCAATGTTCTCTAACATGAGCTTCTTTTGTTCAACCGTTATGCAAGAACTTTCATAGGGAGACATAAGATCGTCCTTTCTCGTACATAGTTAACGCCAAATTATCGTTATGTTATCCAAAAACCGTTTGCTGTCAAGGGCATTTTATTTTATTTTTAAACTTTATTTTTCAACTCGGGTGCCGTCAGGGGGCGGCTATCCTGACAGGATGCACATGATTGACAGGATTTGTGGAAAGAAGCAATGATCGAACAACCCCAAGTATTGAAAACCGAACGGCTGATGCTCCGTCCGTTCGAGGTGGCGGACGCAAAGGACATCCAGCGGCTGGCGGGCGACCGGGCGGTGGCGGACACTACGACCAGTATCCCGCATCCTTACAAGGACGGGATGGCCGAGGCGTGGGTGGCCCATCAGGCAAAGAGCCTGGCTGAGGGCAAGGAGGTCACGTTTGCTGTTGCTCTGACCGAGACCGGCGAACTGGTCGGCGCGATCAGTCTGCTGGATATTCAGGCGGGGCACCAGGCAGAGATTGGGTATTGGTTCGGAAAGGCGTATTGGGGCAAGGGCTATGGCACCGAGGCGTTGCAGGCGGTCTTGCGGTATGCCTTCACAGACCTCGGGTTGCGGCGCGTCCACGGGCGTTGCCTCGCGCGCAACCCCGCTTCCGGGCGTGTGATGCTCAAGAACGGTTTTCGGCACGAGGGTCTCCGCCGAGGACATTCCCTCAAATGGGGTGTGCTTGAGGATGTCGAACTATATGGTGTTTTGCGGGAGGAGTGGATGGAAATTGCCCGCGAATCATGCGAATAAGCGCGAATTAAGATTAGTGTAACTTACTTAAAATGAGATAGTTATAGCTCTGATAGAGAGAGTTTTAGACAGGATGGTGTATGTTGGCGGTCTGGGGAGGGTACTTATTGCGCGAGACCTTTTGATTGGTGGTGGACAAGTAAAATTCTCATGGCTGGAAATTTTAGGTTTGAACTGGGGAGGGCAAAGGGTTAAGCTTGAAACGATTAAGAGAGGTGTGCCATGTCCGATAAAGAAATACGTGAGCAGGTCAAGGGGATGCGCGAGTTCGCAAAGAAAGTCGCCGCTTCCAAAGAGAACGCCATTCGGTTCTTGGCTTCTACGGGCATGTATACCCGCAAAGGGAATTTGAAGAAGGCGTTCCAATAATAGAACGGGAATGCCGATGTATTCCTCGCTGCCTCATTTCGTCTTGGGGTTCCACGGTTGTGACCGGAAGGTCGGAGAGGCCATTTTGGCCGGCACGGCTCCTCAAGCGAAGAGTGTGAATACCTACGATTGGCTGGGGCATGGGTATTATTTCTGGGAGAACAATCCTCAACGGGCCATTCGGTATGCCGAGGAGATGAAGGACAAGCCGAGCCGGACGAAAGGAAAAATTACTGAACCTTTTGTCGTTGGGGCGGTGATTGATCTTGGCCATTGCCTGAATCTGATTGAAAGCAAGTCGCTTCAGGTGCTCCAATCCGCTTACGAGCTGCTGGCGGAACTGGCTGGCATGTCAGGGATGCCACTCCCGGTCAACAAAGAGGTGGACGGACAGTCGCTCTTGCGCAATCTGGACTGCGCAGTGATTGAGACGTTACATCAGTATCGGAAAGCAAATGGGATGGAAGCTTTCGATTCCGTGCGGGGGATGTTCGCCGAAGGAAACAAGCTTTATCCCGGCGCAGGGTTCCAAGAGCAAAGCCACATTCAGATTTGCGTCTGCAATCCGAACTGTATCAAAGGCTATTTCCGTGTCCGCGACTCTGACGGCACCTATCCGATTCCGTGACAACATCAAGTTGTTATCTCACGCAGAGGCGCGGAGATCGCGGAGTTGAGAAAGAAGAATCTCTGTGTCCGCTGCTGTTGAGAAACGCTGTATGCAAGCAGTTACAAAGAGTTTTAAGAATGCCTGGAGGATACGTTGTCGGACGCGCTGGGCCGGCAAGGAGCGGAAGTGGCAGTAACGTTACGCGCACCGGAGTTTCAGGCGTTATAGTCAGGCGTTGTGCAACGACGAAGAGCCGAAGAAGACGTTTCGCGCGTCAACAGAGAGGGAAGTGATTTGAAGATCTCACGCGAAGGCGCGGAGAACGCGGAGATGGTGTTTTTCGACAGGATGACAGGATTTTTATGATTTGAGGGGGTACGCGGAGAGAGTGATGAAAACGGCGGTAACATTTGGCAGGATCGCCTGGCTTTCTGACATTCACCTCGATTTCTTGAATGCGGATAGGCGGAAGACTTTCTTTGCCTCGATTGTCCGTTGCGGTGCAGAGGGGGTGGTAATCTCCGGTGACATCAGCAACGCCCGCTTTCTTGGACAGCATCTGGTTGAGATGGCAGACGCGACCGGGTTGCCTGTCTGGTTTACATTGGGTAACCACGACTACTATACTTCCACAGTTGGCCAGGTGAGGCAGATGATCTCCGAGCTTGTCTCACGATACCCGCTGTTACACTGGTTGCCGGCGGAGGGGGTGGTTGCGCTGCGAGAAGACGTGGCTTTGGTAGGCGTGGATTCGTGGGCTGACGGCCGGGCCGGTTCATATTGGGAATCGACGCTGGAACTGTCGGATCACAGGTTGATCGGTGACTTGATTGCGCTTGATGCGGTGGACCGGCTGAAGGTGATGCAGCGGTATGCGGATGAAGCCGAAGCGCATTTGCGCGGGTCGTTGGACGCCGCTTTGCGGCAGTTCAAAACCGTCCTGATTGCCAGTCACGTGCCGATGTTCTATGAGGCTTGTCGGGACCCTATGGGCGGATTTTCCGATGAACGATGGTTGCCTTATTTCGCGTGGCATCAGGGCGGCATGGCGATAGGGGATATTCTCCGTACTCATCTGGAGGGGCGGATCATCGCCCTTTGCGGTCATACGCACACACGTATCCGCCTTAAGATTGATGAACGCACCTCGATCTGGGTGGCAACAGCGGAATATGACGATCCGGCCATTGAGGATGTTTTAGATTTAGACAAATTGTGAAACAGGATGAGAACCATGCCAGATGACAACCCCGTACCAAGCCATGACTGAACACGTAAAGCGCACGATTGTTGTCGGCGACATTCATGGCTGCTGGGGCGAGTTGCAGAGTTTGATCGAGGCAACCGGTTTCGGCACAGGCGACGTGCTCGTGACGGTTGGGGATTTCCTCGACCGTGGGCCGGACTCGTGGGCGGTCGCGCGGTTCATCCGGAACACGCCGAACGTGTTCAGCGTGATCGGCAACCATGAGCGGCGCGTGGCGGGTGTGGTCAGAGGCCGGTCACAGCCGGCGTGGAGCCAGAGGCAAACGCTCGCGCTGCTGCCGAGTGCCGAGTGGGAAGAGTGGGCCGGTTGGCTGGAAGCGTTGCCTGCGGTGATCGAGACGCCTCACGCGATTGTCACGCATGCACGCTTGGACCCAATGAGGCCGTTGACCGATCAGGAGTCTCATTTCACCGCCGCCGTGGGCGGCGCGGCCGTTACCATCGAACTGGACGCCGAGGGCGTGCCGCTCTGGTTTAGGCAGATGGATATCCAGAAACCCGTCTGCATGGGGCACATCGGCTATGAGCGCGTGATGCTTGTGCCTGCCGGTCTGTATGCGCTGGATACGCGGGCTGTGGGCGGGGGTCAGTTTACTGCGGTGGTCTTCCCAGGAGGAGATGTGGTGCAGGTGCCTGTGGCCCGCAACTATCATCAGGAAGCACGCGAGGCCTGGCTGATGACCCAGACTGACTGCGCTGGCGATCCGATGTCATGGACGTTGGCACAGGTGGTTGAGGCGCTGAATGTGCGTGATGGCGACACGCATGAGTTGGCTGGCGATGTCAACGTGATTGAGCAAGCGGTTGCAGGTCTCGAACTCGCGGGGCGCACACTGCGGATGCGGGAGAGTCTGGTGAAACGGTTTGGAACGGTTCCCGCGCCCGGCCCTGAACGCGGAGTGTTTTTCATGCGGGTCAAGTCGGCATTCGAGGAACGGGGGATTCAGACAGTGGCCGTCAGGTTATTTCGGGACGGCGTCCTGACTCTCGATGATCTTGCCGCAGCCTTCCCGAAGGTGAAGTTGAATCAGGCGGCGGGGCTGTTGGACCGTCTTGAAAGCGCTATTAACCGATACGAGCCGGTTCGTAAGGGAGTATCGGAACCATGACCAAACTTTGGCGTAGGGAATCCTTGGATAACGGAAGCGCCTTGAAAAGACAGAGGAAACGGGTCTGTTTGTGCCGAATGTCGAATGCGAAAAGATGCTCAGGTCGACCGCCGATACTGGCATCAAATATGCAGTAATCATCTTGTCGCCACGATGGGTGCAGTGATGTTTAAAACCGGCCGTCGCGACCAACTTCCTCGGCCATCATTTAAACTTACCGGCCCCATCGGCTGTCCGACAACGGCGAGACCTGAAAACGACGTGTCAACAATCCTGATGGAGGCTTGCAATGAACGAGTTAGCGGAAGGCGAAGGCTTCGTGGTGAAGTTTGAGATGGAGGGCAAGGAACTTTCCTTCATGGTCATGGTTCCAAACAATGAGCCCCAGGCCAGCCAGATCGTGTTTCCCAAGGACATGGAATTCGGCGGCCGCATTCTCAATTTTGCGGACGTTCCGGCAATGTTGCGACCGGGTGAACATGACGTGTTGAAGAGCGTGTTCAAGCAGGCCCTGGCATTCACCCTGCAGAAGTGCATGGAGCGTCCTTCGCCGGACGCCGCCGTGTTTTTCTCTAGGCTGCTGGCGGAGCAGGCCGGCGACCCCGATGAGCAGGCCGGCGTCCTGATGTTTATGGGAAACATGTTCGAGCAGCGGGCGGACTTTTCTGAGGCGGTCCGCTTTTACCGTGAGGCCTGCGCCCTGCGTCCGCCGTTGCCGCACCACTGGTATTTCTCGAACAACAACCTGGCGTACAACCTCAACCAGCTCGGACTTTACGC
>CAZXVN010000389.1:0-3259 GCA_964643945.1 uncultured Lentisphaeraceae bacterium
GAACACTCTTTCCCTACACGACGCTCTTCCGATCTAGCATCATGAAGCCGCGCCGCGCCACGCTCAGGAAACTGCCGTCCGGCCGGACCATGAGACCCATGTTGGACCGCATCCAGGACGTCTTAAACCCGTTATCATCAATCTTGACATCGCCCTGGTATTCCCACGGCCCGTCCAGCGAGCTGGAGATGTAGACGGAGCCCGGACGGGTCTCGCTCAATAGAAGCGCATAGCGTCCGTCCGGCAGGGTGACCGCGGCGATATTGCAGCCCAAGCCGTCGTGATCGGTGAAGGCCAGCCCTTTGTCTATGTAGGGGCCGGTGGCGGTATCGCTGACCGCGTGGACAATGACCGACTTCGCCCAGCCGCCATGGCCCAGACTCTCGGGCCAGCGGCTGGCGAACATATGGTACTTGCCGTCTTTGGCCCTGAGGATCGCGCTGTCCCAGTACAGCCACTTGTTGGCCGGATCTTCCAGCCCGTTATTAATGTCACGGGGCAGCGTGGAGGCCACGCCCCAGGTGTTGGTCGTCAATTTGCCGACGATAGGCGTCGGCTGGAAATACTCCGCCAAGTCTTTGGCCGCCGCCGGGAAGGTGGCGCCGGCAAGACACAGAACCAAAAACGATCTGGCTAACGTTCTCATAAGAAGACTCCTTTTATTGATGCTCTTTCATTGGCCCGTCACCGCCGGAGGCGCAGCCGCTACGACAGGCCCGCGCTCGAACTGGACCGCCCACTTCACCTCGAGGCTGACAGGACTGGCGAGCGTGACGCGGACCTTGGGCCCGTCCTGCTTGAACGCCGCCGTGACTCCCGCAGCCAGGTCTTCCGCCGAGACGCCCACGTCCTTGATGCGCCACGATTTCTCGCCTGCCGGCACCACGATCCGAAGCTCATAGGGATCGCCCGCAACCACTTTGCTGACGGCCGAAAGCGTGGCCCTGCCCGCGCTCCACTTCTCACCGGCCACATCCACGATGCCTTGCGTGACATGGCGCGAGGTGCTGAGAAGCTGCGGGACATCGGAGACCGGGCGGACAGCCAGAATACGGCAGGAGTTGCCCGGCAGCAGCGCCGTGACCTTGTCCCGGAACGGGGCGACGAACGCGTTCGCCCAGAAATCAAACGCCACATATTCC
Organism: uncultured Lentisphaeraceae bacterium; assembly: GCA_964643945.1. GTDB lineage: Bacteria > Verrucomicrobiota > Kiritimatiellia > RFP12 > UBA1067 > JAHFSX01. Next base: position 1,143 of record CAZXVN010000389.1, read on the forward strand.
TGCGCCGGGGGAAGTCCGATGCGCTCCGTCGCGGCTGATATCTCCGCTTGCTCCTTGCCCCAGTTGTAGAGCGCCACGACATCGCGGCGCGCGGCGCCCCGCGTGTCGGTCAGCAGCCAGACCTTTGCCACAGGGCTCTCGAACACATCGACCGGCCGGGCCGGAAGGCCGTGCGCGGGAATGCAGCGCTTGATGATGTCGAGCCGGTCCGCGGGCGTTTCCGGCATCCAGTCGCTGACATAGAAAAGCTGCCCGGAAATGGCCGTCCAGGCGGCGTTGAGCCGCGCCCGGTCGACCGACAATTTGGAGCGGACGAAGACGCAATCGGGGTCATTCCACCAGACGCGCCCGTTCAGGAACCAGAGGCGCGAGCCGTGGGGAGCGCCGATGTCGCCGCCGGTGTCGGGGCCCACGCGCATGGCGTCCAGCAGGCCGAACGAGCCGCCGAACGACCGCATGTTCTGCGACACGCAGCAGCCGAGGAAGAAGACGTCAGGCCCTGCGGCCTCGCGCACCAGCCGCGTCCCGTCACGCAGCGCCTCAATGTTGGTCTTGTCAGGGTTGGCGAATCCGGCATCGCCGATCCCGTCCTCCTTGTAGCCGTCGTTGACATAGATTTGCTTGGTGGCGCTGCCGGTCCAGAAGCCGTCCATTTTGAAGAACCGGTATCCCCAGTCGCGCGAGATCCGCTGCACCACGCTCCGCACATACTCCTGAACCTCGGGCTTCGTCATGTCCAGGCAGGTACCGCCCCACGCCGTGTCATAAGGATTACCTTCCGCATTCTTGGCAAACCAGTTCTGGTGGTCTTTGAAAAACGGATCCTTGTAGTTGCCCGCAAAGGGCATGAACCAGATGCCCGGAACCAGGCCGGCCTTCGTGATGTTGTCTGCCGCCGCCTTCATGCCGCTGCGGTAGGGCCCGTCGGGCGCGTGTGTCGTGAAATTCTTCTTCGGTCCGTTGCTCTTGAGCCCCGCCTGCCACTCGTCGTCGATCTGGACGAAGTCGAAGCCGAAGGGCTTGAGTTCCTTCGCCGCGACAGCCGACACCTGCGGCAGGTGAACCTCATCGCAGGCGGCCGCGTGCTTTTCCATGTACCAGGTGCAGAAGCCGGCCAGTTGCCAGGGCAACTTGACGGCGTAAACTTTAGCGATCGCGTCCGCATACGCCTCAAGGCCGAACCGCGCGTCGCCGAACCATCCCAAGGCAAAGGTTTCGGTGGCGGCATCCGCTCCCGGCTTGATCCGCAGGCGGCCGTAATCGATCCGGGCCTGCATCCGCACCGCATTGTTCTTCACCGGCGAGAACACCACCCCGCTGCCCCGGTCATGGGTGAGCCAGCCGCCGACCGCGCCGCCGCGTGAGGCGGGATCCACGATGGCCAGAAACGCGTAGCTGCCTGGATTTTGCCCCGGCGCAAGCAGCCCGCCGGTGCCCAGCGTTCTGACATCATTCAAAGGCCTGCCGGTATCCACGGTAACGGAGATTGAGGGGACTTTGTTCAGAATAACCGGCTCGGCGGCTCCATTGTGCAGGACGGACTTGAACAGCACGAACGGCAGGCCGGCGTAAAGCGCGACGGTGTCGCGGTTGCCGTTAGGATAGACAATCTCGATCCCCTGCCCCCGTCCGAAGGTCTTGTCAACAGCCGCGGTCTTGGACGCCTTCCCGCCGCTGCCCTCGAACGTGCCGCCCGTGGCAAACGCTTTCCCCGACGGCTTGTGCAGAATGGAGAAATCGCCCTTGGAAGCATAAAAAACGACCTCATAAAGATCGTTCCCGATCTTCACGTCCTGCGCCAGCACCGCAGTCGCCAAAAGCGACACCATCGCCGCCGCCGTCCGTCCCACGTTCATCCTCGTATACATGCTTGCCTCCATCATTGCATGACTACTGTTCGATCTCTATTTCAAGCACAACCGGTTTGCCGGCCTTCACCTGCAACTGCCGGGAATTCGACTCTTTGCCGGAATCAGCCATTCTGGCGCCTATGCATTTGAAAGCTTTCACGGCCAGCGATGACGGCAACCTGACGGCCACGGTCTGGCTCTTGCCACTAGATCGGAAGAGCACACGTCTGAACTCCAGTCACCGGCTATGATCTCGTATGCCGTCTT
>CAZXVN010000390.1:0-3686 GCA_964643945.1 uncultured Lentisphaeraceae bacterium
CGGTGGCCGGGTCGCGGGTGAAGGCCACGCCGGTGGCAGAGCTGTCGCCCATGTTGCCGAACACCATCGCCTGCACGTTCACAGCGGTACCCCATTCATCCGGGATGCCTTCGATACGGCGGTAGGAGACGGCCTTCTTGCCGTTCCAGCTTTTGAACACCGCAGCGATACCGCCCCACATCTGCGCCATCGGATCGTCGGGAAACGCCTGGCCGAGGTGCTTTTTCACCAGCTTTTTGAATTCCGTGGCGAGGAGCTGAAGATCTTCGGCCTTCAGATCGGTGTCGGACGCGCAGCCGCGGGCGCGCTTGAACTGGTCCATGGTCTCTTCCATGATCTTGCGGATGCCCTTGCCGAGGGCTGGCTCCAAGCCTTCGGCCTTCTCCATCACCACGTCGGCGTACATCATGATCAGACGGCGATAGGAGTCCCACACGAAACGGGGATTGTTGGTCTTTTTGATCATGCCGGGGATGGTGGCCGGGGAAAGGCCGACGTTCAGAACCGTGTCCATCATGCCGGGCATGGAGCTGCGTGCGCCTGAGCGGCAGGAGACGAGCAGCGGATTATCAGGATGACCGTACTTCTTGCCCATGACCGTCTCGGACTTGCGCAGAGCGGCCAGAACCTGGTCGGTCAGCGCGGCGGGCAGCTTACAGCCATTGGCATAATACGCCGTGCAACACTCGGTGCTCACCGTAAATCCAGCCGGCACAGGAATGCCCAGGAGGCACATCTCCGCCAAGTTCGCCCCTTTGCCGCCGAGGAGGTTTTTCATCGATGCGCCCCCTTCAGCCTTGGCGTTGCCGAAAGAATAAACATATTTTGCGGCCTTGGCCACAGCCTTTGCAGGCGCGGTTTTCTTAACTGTCTTCGCGTTCTTAGACATACTCTTTTTCTTCCTTTTATGAACAAAAAAAACGGATAAAAGTGTAGCATACGTACCCCCATTGTCAATCACCTACTCCGCGCGGCGGCGATTCTTTTGGGCAATCGTCTTCCGGCAAAAGGGGTTATGGAGGGTCAACCAACCCGAAAAATATGTAATTCGGAATCGGAATCGCTGCTTTGAGGTTTTCGCCGCGCTTGACGCACTCGTCCTGTTTTGGTATAAATTAATCCAGTCATAAAATTGCGGCGATGGAACGTCGAGGACATCCACATACGGGGAAGAAAAGGCCCATCCATTCGATCCGGCGGATAAACATGCAGCTTCATTCGAGAAATGGATAGCCGGATATCCGAAAGGGCAATGACTAGTGAACAATGAGTAGAATTTTGATCACCGTGCTACAGTGGGCCAAGCAGAGGAGAATGCTTGCAGTCCTTCTCTTGTTGTCCATCGTCGATCTATTGCTGGTGCGTGACAGCACGTGGGCCACCGAGAACATCTGCGGCAAGCGCTTCCTGGTGAATTTCGGCGTGAGTTTGCTGGTGGCTGGGGCCGCCCTTTTTTTGGTTTGTGGCTTGCGCCACAAATACCCCCGTTGGGCTGTTGCGGCTTTGTCCGCTGTGGGCGTGGCCTATTTTGTCCAAACGGCTTACTTCGGGATTTTTCAAAATTACATCGGCGTTTTTGATTTGCGCTTTTTCGCCGCCGATCCGGGCATGTCGATGGCACTGTATTGGGAAAACGGCGCGATCCTTCGCCCCTTGTTGACCGCTGCGATTGCTGTTGCGGTGTTGTGGCGGGTGATGGGTTGGCCAAGCAACAAGCGCCTTTGGCTGCGCTATGTTGTCGGGGCGCTGAGCCTAGGCGTTTTTGTTTTGCTGAGCACCAACTGGTACAGCGCACCCCAATTTCAGCTAGCGCCTGTGGCCTGTGCCTGCAGTTTCGCGCGGGCATTGGATATTCGTACCGGCAGAAACAGAGCTGCGGTGATCAACCGCCCCGCGCTGCCTCAACACACCGCCAATCCCAACGCACCTGACATTGTTTGGGTGATCGGCGAAAGCCTGACCCCCCTGCACATGGGTGTTTACGGTTATCCGCGCGACACCACTCCCAACCTGTCACGCATGTTGGCGCAGGGTAAGGTGGTGGTTTTCCGAAACGCATTGACGATCGGTACGCGCACGATGTCGACTGTGCCTTACATGTTGGCGGGCCTGCAAGGCATTGACCCCTACGGTGTGATTTACCAGACTCCCAGCGTTTTCAATTACGCCAAGAGCATGGGCTACCAGACCGCACTGATCACCGCGCAAGACTTTCAGTGGCGCAACATCGACCGTTTGCTTGTTGATCGGGACATGGATCATTTCCAACAGGGGAGCGATTTTTCTTCGGACGTGAGCGTGTCGGTGGGTGCCGATGATCAACGCGTGCTCGATCGGGGCGTTCTCCCCTATTGGGGCAAAGCCACTGCAACACAAAAACCCGTTCTGCTTGTGACGCAAATGAGCGGCAGTCACGCGCCGTTTGACCGCCAAGTGCCGACCGCGCTCAAACACTTTTTGCCTGAAGACGGGCCCTACAGCATCAACGCTTACGACAACACGGTGTGGTACACCGACCTGTATTTAGAGCGCTTGCTCAAAGCCGTTCGGGCAAAGCGTCCCAACACTTGGCTGTTTTTCACCTCCGATCACGGGACCCACATGACCACTCAAGGCGCTAAGTTAACCCGCGACTTTGACGACTCGGTGACCCACGTTCCGTTGCTCGTATTCCCCCCTTCCCCCGAAAACGTGCAACGCGTGAGAGCCGACCCCAATGCGCCTGTTTCACAGGCTGACATTTTGGCCACCCTGCTCAACTTGATGGGGACTCAGCCTGCGGCACCGATTGACGGTTCGAGCCTGCTTGAGCCCATTGCGCCGGACCGCATGCGTGTGGTTTCCCCTTACATGATTACCCTGCACAATGAGCCCGTAGCTGCTTTGGTGTTGCCGGACGGCACGCGCTACGAAATTAACTTCGAGAAGAACAGCGTGACCCTGCCCGACGGGAAAACCGTCGAACCGTATGAAACGCTCGACGCCCGCTTGCGCGAGCGGTTCGAGCGGCGCCTCCACGCACCTTGACACAAATCACCGGCATAAAAAAGCCGGGACTGCGAGGCTCGCGCCTCACAGTCGCCGGCATACCATTCAAGGTGTCTTAGATCACCTGATCAACATTACGGTGCCTTGAGGCGGCCCTTTCAAGAGCGCATCGATCTCATCTGCCGTCAGCGCCCCGTCGAAAATCAGGAGCTTGGCGATCGCGCCGCTGTAGCGCCAATAATTGTCGTTCCACAGCCGATCCGGTCCAGGAACATCCGAGTGACTGCCGATAATGATCTGATCTCCGGCGGCAATGTTGAGGGCGATGTCTCTGGATCCATCGAGAACGCCGTCCACGTAGATTTTTTCGGTCGTTCCATCATAGGTGATAGTGACATTATGCCATGCGCCCGCGCTCGGCACGGTGCTAAATCCCCACCCCGAGTAACCATGATCGACCGCTTTGTTGTTGACATAGCAGAATTCATCGCACTGGTTGCCACCATTCCACCAACCTGCCAAGGACAGATACGCACTGTCACCGTTCCACCCCATATCAGCTCTGTAGAGATCGGCGGATACTGTCCATGCGGAATTGCCAGCAAGTGCTTCCGGGGTAACGATAGTGCCACCCAGCGTCTGACAGATCGGAAGAGCACACGTCTGAACTCCAGTCACCGGCTATGATCTCGTATGCC
>CAZXVN010000391.1:0-3829 GCA_964643945.1 uncultured Lentisphaeraceae bacterium
ACCCCTCTGGATATCAGCGGACTCGATAAGTTCAACAGGTACGACCTTTATCTCCCCTCGCAAGATGATTACGGCAGGAACAAAGGCGGGGCGTTTTCGATCAGCAACAGTTCGGATGCGGGCACCAACATTTTGGCGAGCACCGGCCGGAACCTCAACGGCGCCACGTGGGTCGAGCGCGAGGACTATGTTGTTTTTAAAAATATTGTGCCTTCGGAAGAGGGCGGAATACATATCAATTTCACGGGCACCTTGAATGGGTTTCAGCTCGTGAGGTTCGATCCGAGAAAACCGACAACGATTTCGTTATGGGGACCACGGGGATGAGCATGGTTGATATTGATCCCACCGGAATGAAATTGATCGCGGCGCAGACCGCCGTGTCCAAACCTGATAAATATCCTGAATTCGCCGGCACCGTGGTCACCGTGGACACGATGCCTTTCGATTTTGAGGAAAACTCGCCATCTCCGGGGGGCGGGTACCACTGGAATTACAGCGGCGAGAGTTATTTCCGTATAGGCGTGGAGATGGGAGAGGCGATGATGAAAATGATAGATAAATAAGCTGATGAAAGAGGAGTGGGGCGGCATGAAACAGAATATGCGAAGCACACTAAAGACTACAGGTTTGGGGCTCATGCTCGCGGTATCCTCCGGATGGGTATTGCTAGCAGCCACCTCCAACGCGGCCACGGCCCGCATACCCAACGTCGTTATCTTCTATACCGACGACCAAGGCACGCTGGACGCCAACTGCTATGGGTCGAAAGACCTCTACACTCCGACCATGGACAAGCTGGCCGAAACCGGGGTGCGGTTTACTCAGGCATACGCCCACTTTGTCTGCTGCCCGTCGCGGGCGATGCTGCTGACCGGCCGCCATCCCCAGCGCTGCAACGTCAACGGCTGGACGCAGGGGAACAGTAAGATCAAAGGCGGGCAACTCAACATGTCCCTCAAGGAGATCACCCTCGCGGAGGCCTTGAAAGGCGCAGGCTACAAGACGGGGTTGTTCGGCAAGTGGCATCTCGGCGCCCATGATGATTTCGGCCCCACGGCACAGGGCTTCGATGAGTTCTTCGGATTCCGCAGCGGCTTCATCGACAACTATATCCACTACTTTCTGCATGAGGGCTTTCATGATCTTTTCGACGGCGACAAAGAAGTCTTCATGAAGGGCCAATACTTTCCCGATTTGATGACCAAGCGGGCGGTTCAGTTCATAGATAAAAACAAGGAGGTTCCGTTCTTCATGTACGTTGCCTTCAACCTTCCCCATTACCCCGAACAGCCTGACACCCAATTCGATCAAAGGTACAAGGACCTTAAAATGCCGCGGCAGTCATACGCGAAGGTGATCTCCACCGTCGATGATCGCATGGGTATTGTCGTGAATACGCTGGAGGAACTTGGTCTTCGCGATAATACGATCATCATCTTCATGAGCGATAATGGAGCCTCCGTGGAGGATTGCTTTATCAATCGGGAAGAGCACCCAAGCGGTTTTCCCAAAGGCCACCATTACGGCGCGTTCGGGGGTGGCGGAAATTCCGGCAAATGGCGCGGCGCCAAGGCCACTTACTTCGAAGGGGGGATCCGCGTGCCCGCGATTATCAGCTATCCCGCGAAACTGCCCAAGGGGGGGGTACGCGACCAGGCGATCAGTTGCATGGACTGGTTCCCGACCATCCTGGAACTCTGCAGCGTGCCGCTGCCCGACATAAAACTCGACGGCCAGAGCATCGTGCCGATCATCAGGTCGGCCGACGCGCCGACCCATCATAAAATCATGCACTGGCACTTTGAGCAAAGATGGGCGGTTCGCGAAGGCGACTGGAAGCTGATCAGCAGCCAACAGGGTGAGCCCGACTTTCTCGGCAACCTGGCCGACGAGGAACCCGAACGCAGGAATTACATCAAGGAGCAACCGGAAATCGCCGGAAAACTGCTCAACCTCCATAACGAATGGCTCAAGGATGTGATGCCTAAGAAGTAGGAGTGGCTATGATAAGAAGAAAAAACATGAACAATGAATGGGTTCTGTTGTACGGGATGATGATCGTGTCGTTAACGCCACTGGCAGCGCTCCAGGCTGGATCGGGGACGCCGGATATTGTGCCTGCAAAGCTCCGGTGCGAGTATCGGGAAAATCCGCTGGGGATCGACGCGGCGAAGCCGAGGATGAGCTGGGTGATAGAGGAGAGAAGTCAGAAGCCAGAAGCCAGAAGTCAGAATGCTGGTGGCCGAGGGCAGAAACAGACCGCCTATCAGCTTCTGGTGGCGAGTTCGGCAGAACGGCTTAAACAAGACAAAGGCGACCTGTGGGACAGCAAGAAGGTGGCGTCCGATCAGAGCATCCAGGTGGAGTACGCCGGTAAGGCGTTAGAGTCACGGATGGTCTGCCATTGGAAAGTGCGCGCGTGGCTGAACGATGGCAAGGCGACAGCCTGGAGCGCCCCGGCCGCGTGGTCGATGGGCCTGTTGAAGCCCGATGACTGGCAGGCGAAGTGGATCGGGTTGGACGTGAAAGATGCCGGTGCAGACCCGAAGGATGCGGAGAAACGGCGACTGCCCGCGCGCTATTTCCGCAGGGACTTTGTCGCTGAAAAAAAGGTCAGGCGGGCGATGGCCTATGTCTGCGGGCTGGGGTGCTTCGACCTCCACATCAACGGCAGAAAAGTCGGCGATCATGTAATGGATCCGGTCCTGACTGAATACCACAAGCGTGCCTGTTACGTGGCGTTTGACGTCACGCAAAACGTCGCGCTGGGCAGCAACGTGGTTGGGGTGGTTCTTGGCAACGGGCGGTTCTTTGCCCCGCGCCTCACCAATCCGGCTCCGTACAAGGATTACGGCGGGCCCAGGCTGATCGCCCAGATCGAAATTGAATATGAAGACGGGAGCGGCGCTCGGTGGCTGAGTGACGGGCAGTGGCACGCCACGGCGGACGGTCCGATCATCGCCAACAATGAATACGACGGCGAGGAATATGATGCCAGGAAGGAGATGCCGGGCTGGGATGCGGCGGGTTTCGATGATTCCAAGTGGCGTGAAGCGGGCCTGGTGGACGGGCCGAAAGGCAAGCTTGTAGCCCAGATGATCGAGCCTAACAGGGTTGTGGATGTGCTGAAGCCGGTTGCGCTGGCGGAGCCCTCCCCCGGCGTGTGGATTGTGGACTTTGGGCAGGCCTTCTACGGGCAAGTGCGCATCAAGGTCAGCGGTCAGGAGGGAACAACGGTCCGTATGACCGCGGCGTACAGCCTGAAGAGTGACGGAACCTTGAAGACCGCGGACAACCGGAATGCCAACTGCACGGATGTTTACATTCTCAAGGGACAGGGCGAGGAGACGTGGTGTCCCTCGCTGAAGGGCCAGGGCTTGAGGCGGATCCAGCTCGCCGGCTGGCCGGGCAGGCCAGCTGCAGGACAATTCGAAGGGCTGGTTGTCAGCACGGACATGGCCAACGTGGGCGCATTCGAGTGTTCCAATCCGCTGATCAGCAGGATCCACCGGAATATCTTCTGGGGCGCGCGCATGTACAAGCGGCATGGCGTGCCGCTGGATCCTGACCGCGATGAGCGGCAGGGCTGGCTGGGTGATCCGGCGAAGGATGCGGAGAGTGATGCGTTCAACTTTGACGTGGCCGCGTTTTATTCAAAATGGCTGGCCGATATCAGGCTGGACCAGCGCGCCGACGGGAGCATCGGAGATATCTCGCCCAACTTCTGGGATTGGGGCAGCGGCGTGTTGTGGCCCAGCGTGGTGACGATCATTCCTGAATGGCTCTATGATTTCTACGGTGACCGCCGCGTGCTGGAGGATAACTA
>CAZXVN010000392.1:0-2635 GCA_964643945.1 uncultured Lentisphaeraceae bacterium
AGGTGCGCATCGTGGTCGACGGCGAGGTGCGGGCGTTTTGCGACGACATGCGAAACCGGATTGAGGCCGCGCACTATTTCCTCTCACCCTGTGAGCGCGAGGGAACCTTCAATATCGAGGAGACCCTCCGGCTGCTGGGCCTTCTCAATCGCGGGCGGCGGCAAGGCAAATGGCTGTTGTCTGTTCAGACGCACAAGCTGGCGGGAGTGCGGTGAGTCCTTGCGGTGAGTCCTTTGAACGCTTGTGATGTGGATGTTTAATCGGTTTGTCCTTCGCCGGTCCTTCGCCGAACGAAACAATCCCCTTGTCATTTATCGAATATTCCATTATTTTCGCTGTTTTACAGATGCGCGTAATCCCCACAACGAGGAGTCGTTTCATGAAAACGCTTAAAGCTTTGAAAAAGAAGAGGTGCGTAAGTTGGTTTCCGGTGTTTCTTGTCGTGGCGGCCATGGCGGCGCTTTCCCCGTGCCCGGCGCGCGGGCAACTGGAAATCACGTCTTTCGGTGCAAACGGACAACTGAGTTGGAATGACCCGGGCGCAACCGGGACGAACAACTATGCGGTGCAGTGGGCTCCTTCCCTGAACGGCACCTGGTTCTCTTGGCAAGATGCCGAGGCAAATCTTATGGGCCTGGGGCCCTCGGAGACGGTTTCCGTGCCGATGTTCTACCGGGTGGTGAAGACGGATCCCACGAACGCCGCCACTCAGCGTTACTCTTACTTCCAGACATTGCCGCCGTTCGATCCGCTCACGCCGCTGGAGACGAATGAAATGCGGATCACCTTCATGGGCTCCATGATCCCCTTGCCGGTGCGCCGGGCACAGGGGGAGATGAGCGTCTTCGTGGAGGTGGGGTGGACAGTCGATACGAACGATCTTTATTACGGGGGACGGGCGACCGATCAGTTCGTGTTCGACATGGGGGCGGGGGTGTCGGCCAACTACGCGGCCGCGAAGGTCGGGTATCGCCGGATGGACAAGGTGTTCATCAACCACCTGCACGGCGACCATGTGAGCGACCTGATCCACACCTACTGTTTCGGGCCCGCGAGCGACCGCAAGTCGCCCCTCTACGTCTGGGGCTCGAAGCGCACCGACGTAGAGAGTCCTTCCCTTTCGGGAATCTATTACGACGACGGGATCAGCAATTTCTGCGCGCACCTGCGGGAGACCTTGCGGTGGCATACGGAGAGCTTCAGCTTTCAGGGGACGTGTTACTCGAACTACGTGGCGCCCACGAAGGCAAGCTGGGGGCTGCCGTACGATCCCGTTCCCGTCGGCAACGATGCGACCAACGACGCCTATGCCATCGTGCCGATCGAACTGGACTGGGCGCAAGTTGGGGGCGTGGCCTACAACAATGCCGCCACCGGCGTGAAGATCACCCACTTCCCGGTGATCCACACCCGCAAAGGCTCTATGGGTTACAAGCTCGAGTGGCAAACCCCGGAAGGCACCAACCTGACCATGATCTACACGAGCGACACCAAGCCCGAAACCAACTGCGTCGAGCAGGCCAAAAACGGCGGCAAGGGCGTAGACGTGTTCATCCACGAAATGGTCGTTCCGCCAGCGGTGTGGGCCTATAAGAACATGGGCCTCGATAGAGCGCCTCAGGAGGGGGAAGCGGGATACGATGACTATGTCGCGGCCGTCCAGCAATTGACGACGGTCCAAAACAGTTCGCACACGCCGCAAGGAGCTTTCGGCTACATCCTCAGCCAGCTCGATCCCCGGCCTAAGCTTACGGTCGCCACGCATTTCCCGGTGGCCGACGACACGGTCGCCTCGGCCTTCCAGAGCGTCACCAATCATTGTCCGGACGTCGTGATGGGGAAAGACATCGTCTGGTCCTTCGATCTCATGGTTCTCCGGGTCTTCCCGGGCCGGATCGTGCAGTGCCGCGCCGCTGTCTCGGACTACAGCTTCAACCCGCCCGTCCAGATGCCTGGCGGCATGCTGACGCCGAAATACAACGACGGCCAAGGCCATGGCAATCCCTTCGCCCAGATCGACACAGCTGCACAGATTCCGGCAACCAATGAGAACGGCACGGTGAACTATCGTCCAGACGGGTACTGACGCTCACGGGCGGCTTGCCAAGGCGGCCTGAAAGCGCTACACTCTCCTTCATTAAGCGTCTTCAGGGCATGGTGATCCTGCGCAAGCGGGAGATTCCTGACCGGCGGTAAAGCCCGCGACTGGCAAGCTGTTCCTGCCTGCCACTGACACGGTTCAATTCCGTGGCCGACAGTAAAGTCTGGATGTGAGAAGAGGCTGTTGCCTGTTGTGTATTGCCCTAGCTCCGCTTGTGCTGGGGTTTTTGTTTTTGAAAACGGGTATGGAAACTGAATCCGTGTTTGATTCCGTGGACCTGTGCATCGCTGCGTTCCGGCAGGGACAGATGGTGATCGTGGCGGATGACGAAAGCCGCGAGAACGAAGGCGATCTGATTATCGCGGCGGAGAAGGTGACGCCCGAGGCGATCAACTTCATGGTCGTGCATGCGCGCGGGCTGGTGTGTGTGCCGATGACGGGTGCGCGCCTGCGGCAGCTGGGCGTGGAGCGTGCGCCGAGCCGCAACCGCGGCGACACCTTCGCAACGGCCTTCACCTATTCGGTGGATAGATC
>CAZXVN010000393.1:0-2190 GCA_964643945.1 uncultured Lentisphaeraceae bacterium
CACTTAGTCGATTGACCGACGGATTGTACGCACGCGTGTTGGCCAGCGCAAAACGCTTAACTTGATAACTATGGGCGGCGGGCGGGGCAAGGAGAGAGGTTGATGGGCCGATGCCGGGTAGCCGCCGAACCTGCTCACCTGCCACGCAAGGTGGCAGGGGTCGCCAGCCCACCCCTCACGCACGGCGGTCAGTCTGCCGCGCGGATAAGCCCTCACATGATGCGCCGCCAGGACTGACGAATTAGGGATTTGTCGCACTGATTGACGAGTGAAGAAAGCCCGCCGCGAAAAAAAAGTTTGTCGCGGCGGGTTTTTCGCTTGCATATTCTTGGGAAGAGGTATATTACCAAGACAAAGGAGGCGCATTATGCCACAAAAACAAGAGTCCCTGCACATGCTGTCCGTGCGGCGGGAAGCCAGGCTGAAGAAGCTGGCCGAGACCCGGCCGTTTATCGCGGGGTCGCTGGCCAAGGTCGGCGTCCGCTGCGGCAATCCCAGCTGCAAGTGCGCCTCCGGCGAGCGCCACGAGGCGTGGGTGCTGACCCGCAAGGAAAAGGGGCGGACCGTGACGGTGCATGTGCCCAGGGACATGGTGGAGGACGTTGCGCGATGGGTCGAGGAACACCGGAAGCGGAAACAACTGAGCAAGGAGGTCTCCGAACTCGGAGAGCGGATGATCCGTCTGTTCGTGCGGGCAAGCCGGGGCGCCGCCCGAAACCGCGCCCGCGTGAGCCGTCTGCCGCGGACGCCTTCTGGGAAACCGTCCGGCACTACGCCCCGGACTTCATCGCGTGGCTGAGTGAGATCCCGGATCCCCGCCGCTGCCCTGAACTATGCAGTTATCCGGTGGAGTATCTGGTGCTCATGGCGCTGATGATGTTCTGCGGCCAGTGCGGTTCGCGCCGCCAGCTGGACCGGGACCGGTTGGGGCCGGAGTTCGGCGCCAACCTCTGGCGGCAACTCGACGAACGGTTCCGTGATGCCTGCTGTTCGGACACCATGAACGGCGTGCTCAAACAGCTGGCCCCGGAAGTGTTCGAGAACCTGATCGCCCGACTGGTCCAGGTTATGCACCGGGGAAAGGTACTGCGGAACTTCCTCTATGATGGCAAGCTGGTGGTGGCGGTGGACGGCACTCAGATGCTGGTCTTCCGCGAACGGCACTGCGAACACTGCCTGACGCGGACCCTGTCCGACGGTTCAACGCAGTACTTCCATTACGTGCTGGCCGCCAAGATCGTCACGCCTATCGGCCTGGTCGTGCCGTTCGCCTTCGAGTTCGTGGAGAACCCGGAAGGCATGAGCGAGTTCGACAAACAGGACTGCGAGCTCAAAGCCGCCCGCCGGCTGTTCCTCAAGATCCGTCAGCTCTTCCCCCGCCTCAAGATCATGATGGTCGGCGACGGCCTGTACGCCGACGAAACGACCTTCCGCCAGTGCGACAGCCTGGAATGGGACTTCCTCATCACGCTCAAGGAAGACAAGATCCCCACTCTCGACAAACAGCTTCCCGCCGATCCTGGCACTTGGGGTGGCAGGCGGGTCATCTCCCAGCATCGGCCGGACAAGACGCGCCTGGACTGGCGCCTGCACTGGAAGACACCCCTGTCGTACCGCAAGATGACCCTGCACGCCCTCCGTTTCGAGGAACTCGACGGCGACGGCAAGCGGCTCTACCACAACCTCTGGATCACCAACGTCAAACCGAATCCTGACAATGCCCTGGATCTAGCGCGGACTGGACGGCTGCGCTGGAAGATCGAAAACGAGGGCACCAACACCCAGAAGAACGGCGGGTACGGGATGGAACACGGCTACGGCCTGGGCGGCAACGCCTGGAAGAACTACTACCTGATCCTGCAGATCGGGCAGCTCTTCAACGACCTGGTCCGCTTCGGCGACCTCCTGCAGAAACTGGCGCAGGACAAGCGGGCCACGTTCGCCCGTCTCTACGGAACCATCCGGCAGTTCGCCCGCAGCCTGATGGAGTCCCTCCGCAACATGATCGGCGGCGCTGAAGGTCCGCCCTGGGGCGGACGTGCCATCCAGATCCGCCTCATCGGCACCGGCTGATCCCGTCGGCCGCAGACCGCTCCATCCCGTCCCGCCGTCCGTCCACCCCAACGCTCCTCAACCGTGACCACCCTGCCGGCCGCCACGCGCTCTCTCGCGCCCACGCCCTGCCAACCC
>CAZXVN010000394.1:0-10565 GCA_964643945.1 uncultured Lentisphaeraceae bacterium
GCCGGAATTGTTGGATGCGTTGGCTGCCCCGTCGGCCCCGACCAGGGCCGTGTCTCCGGAGAGCGACACCCAACACCCGAAGTTGTCTTCCGCCGCGGCATCCGCCGCCGTCAGCTTGGCCTGCAGCGTCCAGTTCGTCCCGCTGCACGCGAACACATACGCGCTGCCAGAACCACTCCCCCCGTCGTCGTCCCCGTAGGCCCCGATCAGGGCCGTGCCGCCAGAGAGCGACACCGAACACCCGAACCAGTCGCCGGCCGCGCCATCGACTCGTGTGAGCTTCGCCTCCTCGCTGGTGATCAACGGATCGACGGTGACCGGATACGCGGCTCCCTCGTCGCGGTAGGCCAGCAGGAAACCGGCCTCCGTCGGCTCCATGCGAGCCGGCAGGTCCGTCCCGTTCCGGTCGCGCACCGTCAGCCGGGAATAGTTCAGGATCGCCTCGTCGCCGCAGCATAATTCCAGGCCGGCCCCCGTCTCCGCCCGTCGAGACCGCAGGCCGTCCAGCGCCACTTCGATGCGCACGTCCCCGCCCGCCCGCACCCCCGCCGGACGACGCTCCAGCGTGTAGCCGTGCTCAAATCCCTCCCGGCGGTTTTCGAACCACTCCGTCACACCCGACGCGCGGCGATACTCCATCCGCGTCCTGTTGGTTTCGGATTTGCGTGCATCCGCAGCGGCGGCCACTTCCTCGCCCGCCACGCATTTCAGGCGCAGGATGGCCTCCCAACCCGCCAGCGCGCGCCCGGCGTCGTCGTCGGTTTCGCCCCGCGAACCGAAACGCACGCCGGTCCCGCCGAAACGGGCGTTGATCCGCTGTCCCGGATTGGAGGCATAGTAGTCGTAGCCCCGGTTCCTGGGGTCGTTGCGCTGGTGCGGCGCAATGCGGTGCACTTCGCGCCGGGCCTCCGACAAAGCCGCCCACAACGATGCCTGTTCCGTGGATGGAAGGGAGGAGACGGCGTTCCAGGCCGTTTTGGAGGGAGACGGCATCGCGTCCCCTCCCGCGGGAGACTCGCCGTTCGCGTTGACGGGCACTGGATTCCCGCATCCAGCGGAACACTCGACCTCCGCTTCTGCCCTTTTGGGAAATGCAGTTCTGCGGGAGGGAATCAGAATGCAAACCGACGCCGCAACAAAGACCAGAAAAAGAACCCCCCGGTATCTTGCCAACATCGAGGAGACGTTAAACCCGTTCATGATAGATGACCCTTTCCCGGTTGTTTCCGCCAGCCTCGTCAAGTGATCGCTTGCGTTCCGCCTGTCCGACCGCATGCCGAAAGCCGTTTCTTCAGAGCCGTCCTCCGTGAATACTGTGCGCCGATTCGCATCTGTCCGTACACATCCGCCCCGACATGGTTCTCTGGGCACGCGCACCCGCGCTCGTCAGCTATGGACGGTTATGCAATCGCTCAAACGATCTTTTAATCATACGTCTTTTGCCGCCCGCAGTCAACCACGGGCTGAAGACAAACATTGTTCCGAAAGACCTCCGAAAGACGGATTTGAGGAGCGTCCGGATGTCAAGCCGTTCGCCCTGCTGCGTGACCGGATCCTTCCCGCGCTGGAAAGCCGTCGCGCGGCATTCGAGGCCATGTATGCGGAGGTGCAGGGGCGGCCCGAGATTGACCCCGTGCTTCTGGCGGGGCTGACCATCCTGCAGATGATGTAGCGGCAGCCCGCCCGTAATCGCCCCCGATGTCCCCGCCGCCCCGGTCCAACAACTCCGCCGCCATGCACCGCGTCTTGCCGAACCGCCGCCCACAGCAGACCGTCCGGAACCGCCACGAGAACGGCACCGGCGGATGGATCTTCGCCGGGCACGAACTGGCAGTCCTGTTCCCCCCGGACGTTTCCCCGACCGGAATCTTCAACCACCCGATCACCCGCGGGAAACGGGGAGTGCTGACATGAACATCACAACAGCAGAACGCCACCGCATCCGTGACGAACAAACCGCCGCCGTCGGTTGGCTGTTCCCGCGGCTAGTGGGGGCGAGCCTAGGGAAATGTTTAAGGATTGCGCGGGAACGGGCCGGAATAAAAAGCGACCGGTTCGGGCATGCCAGCTTCAACAGTCTACGGGCAACGTTCATCTCGATGATGGATGAGGCCGGAGTGGCGGCGCACGTGACCGACGCGATCACGGGCCACGCGCCGCAGGGAATGCACGGCCGCTACAGCCAGCCGGGCCGCGATGCCTTGATGGATGCGGTCAAACGCGCGATCGTGCCGCCCGGCGTTTAGGCACCGACACACCTAAACTACTTCCTGCGAACAGTGCGGCGGGCGTTAAAATACACTTAACGTCACGATGACGGTCACTGCAAGATGAAGAGAGTACCTTTGGGGATGCTGCGCACTGTCATCTTGCCAGTGTGTTCGGCAGGCTTGTAATAGGTGTCGCCGTCGAACCGGAACCGGATATCGTATGTCCCAAATTCGCCGGGCCACTGGAAACGGAACCACGCATCTTCATACGTCGAACCGAATGCGCCAGGCATGGGCTCGGCGATGACCGTCGAGCCGAACTCGACCCACTGCGTAACCGCGTAATACTCCACAGCGACCAGTTTAGCCTCATCCCTTAGATGACGCAGATACTCTGGCGTCGGGTCGACCAACTGGACATGGAGTACCCGGTCCTCGCCCTCGCCGAACAACCAGTACCAGTCGCCGTCCGGGTCCACAAATTGCGCTGTCTGACGTTCCACCGCCAGCGTCGCTCCGCGCGTGCACGGCGCATAGCGGCTGTCGCCATCAAAACGGAAACGCACGTCGTTCGTCCCGGGTGCCGCGTCCTGCATCCCCTCGATGATCCTGCAGGCAAACGCGAGCGAACTCGCAGAGTCGTCCGGCGCGGTCAGGCTGTTTGTTGCAAGCAAACACCATTCCGTTCCGCGCAGGATCTCCAGATACACGGTCTTGGGCTCCGCCGCCTGCCCGCACAGATTGCTGCCTGCCTCGCTCACCAGCCGGCAACAAACCACGTTCGATGCCGTGTAGACCCCTTGCCAGATCCAGTCGCCAGCCGGCAGGTCGACGTCGTCCAGAAACCGGACAGGCGTCGGGGCGATCGTGAGCAACCCGACCGCCGTCGCCGGCGCATAGTACGCATCCCCGTCAAACCGGACCCGCAGCGGGTAGACTCCCTGCGGCAGGTCGAGAGCCGACGGCCCGACAGCAACAGCATACTCGATGAGATCGTCATCGTTGTCGGCGGAATGCAGTTCGTCCTCACCGATCAAAAGCCACGACGCTCCATCGAACACCTCCAGCGCCATGGCATGGCCTTCCGGAACCTGATGATAAAGGAAATCCCCATCATCGTCACGAACCGTGATCTGGGCCACCGTGTTACTCCCCCAGACCACCTGTACCCGCGGCTCGGAAATCGCGACCTCTTCGCACGCCAAGGCCAACGTACCTGTCCGCACGCACGACAAGTAGTCGGCGTCCCCGTCAAAGCGGACACGAACCGGGCAAGACGTGCCCGGCTCCAGATCGGTCAATCCCTGCCGGATGCGGAACGTGAAGTCTAGCTGAGTGTCTGTGTCGCCAAGCGCGGCGAGCGCGTCCTCCGACAAGACCGTCCAATTGGTTTCAGTCCGCACCTCCAGCCAGAACGTTTTTGGGTGTGCCACCTGTCTGCAGAGGGCTTGCCCGTCATTATCGGTTACGGGCAGCGACAAGTTCGCTTCGTCGGAGTAGACCGCGGCGGTAATGGGCCAGCCGGCGGCCACGTTTTCCTGCACCACAGTCACCACGGTCGTCGCCACGTTGGCCGCGCCCTCGTTGTCGACAACCCTCAGACAGACCGGGTACGCCGTGCCGGTGTTTGTGATCTCGGCTACGGCGAGGTTGGCCCACGTCAGCGCCAGTTGCGCGCCCTCGCCATCGTCGTAGGTTCCGTCACAGTCAAGATCCCATTCGTAGCGGGTGAGCGTCCCGTCTGGATCGTGGGACACCGCGCCGTTCAGCACCACGCCGTCGCTGAACGCGACCGTGTACGGACCGGAAGGGTCGGCCATGGGGGGCAGGTTGCCCACTGTGACCTCGACCACGCCGGTGGCCGACTTCGCCGGAGCATTATCATCTGAAACCGTCAGCGTGGCGCGGAACACGCCGGTGGTGACATACGAATAGGCGTTGTTGGCCGAAGGGCTGTCGGTCGACCAGTCCGTTGTGCCGTTACCGTCGAAGTCCCACGCGTAAAGCGTCATGGCGTGATGCGATGGCCAGCCGTGGAACGAGACGCCGTGAGTGAACGTGACGTTTTCCCCGATCAGCGCGGTGATCGGCGCGGTCGAACCGTTAGCCTCCGGCACAGCTACCGGCTCGTTCGTGCAGATGAACAGGCTTGCATTCGTCGATGTTCCCTGTCCGCCCCGGGTGTCCCACGCCCGCACGCGGACCGGATTGGCCGCAAACGTGCCGCGATGCACACAGCCCGTGGACAAAAAGGACCATGACACGGTCACGGTTTGCCCCGTATATTCGCCGAACGTCCCGTCGCCGTCTATATCCCACCGGTATTCCGTGATTGAGTCCTCCGGAACATCAGGGTCGGAGCCCGAGGCGACGAGCATGACGGATTCGCCGACCTCGATGTCGTACGGCCCGCCCGCGCTCACGACAGGGACGCTGTTAGACACAACCTGTATCGTCGTGTTCGTAGAAGCGCTCGGCTGATCGAAACGGTCCGTGACCCGGAGGGCCACGGTATAGGTGCCCGCCGTCGACATGCCGAAAGATTCCAGTTCCTGCCAGCACAGCACAACCCGAGGACGCACCTCGTCGTCATACTGGCCGTCGCCGTCGAGATCCCACTCGTAGCGGGCGACGGCGTTTCCCGCCTCGTAGGCGACCGAACCCGTGCCGTCCAGCGTGAGGCCGCCGCCCATGAATACCGAGTACGGCCCGCCAGGGTTCGCGACGGGCGGCGCGACGGAAGCACAGATCCTGACTGCAGCGGACGCGGCCTGGCTATACTCGCCGTAACTGTCATAGACCGTGCAATTGACCGAATGAGTCCCCGGGCCGGTAATCCCCCGCGCCTGCAACTCGGTCCACGGCACCACGGTGACGGGCGTCCGCGATACCCAGTTGGAACCGTATCCGAAGTCCCACACGTAGCGGTCCACGTAGTCGCCTAATGATTCGTCCGGGTCGTAGGATCCAGACGCGTCTAACGTGAGACTTTGTCCGACCAGGCCGAGGTAAGGAGGGTTGACTACAGTGACCGGCGGGTTCGCGTCGACGGGCGCGCGGGCGCGAAGCAGGTAGAGCCGGCTGTTGCCGGAGCCGACGACGATCTCGAGTTCGCCGTCATGGTTCACGTCGGCCAGGGCCGGGGAGGAGTTGACAGCTTTGACGGGAGGGCCAACCGAGAGCGCGATGGGGCTCCAGCATGCGGGCGCAAACGGGGGCGGCACCAGGTCTTGCCCCCCAGCGCTGAAACTGACGCCGTGCAGATCCCCCGACGTGTCGCCGAACGCCACGTCGGCCAAGTTGCCGGAAGCGCCGACCGTGCGCGTGTCAAGGTCGCCGATGGCCACCGTCGAGTTGATCTGAGGCGCCGGGATGTTCGGGCAGAGATACAATCCCACGCGCGTGCCGCCGGGCCCCCAGACGCCCGCGTCCGCGGCAAGAACGTACACCTTTCCGTCGTCGCAGCCAAACACGACGTTCCGTGCGCCGTACTCGGACACCGCCTCGATGGCCGGCGAGGAATCGATCGCCGCCAGCGCCAGCTCGCCCACGGCCGGATACTGCCAGACCTGGCTCAGATTGTGGGTGGCAGAGCTGTAGTTCAGGCAGTAACAACGGCCGCCGTCCGTTCCGAAGACGATTTCCAGCCCGCCGGACGACGGAACCAGATCGGCAATGGCCGGAGTGGTGTCGATGGACGAGACGGCGTTCCACGACGTGATCAGCGCGCCGTTCGACTTGAGGACGTAGAGTTTGCCGTCCGTTCCGCCGATCACGATCTCGAGCCCAGGATAGTTGGTGCCGGAGTCCAAATCCGCCACCGCCGGAGAGGACACGAACTTGACTCCGCCTCCCGGAGCGTTGGTCCAGATCGGGGTGCCCCCCGAGGAAAAAGCCCTGACCGTTCCATTGGCAAACCCCATGATCGTTTCTAAGCCGTTAAACGGATTCCCGTCCACGTTAGCCACGACCGGTGACGACGCAACCTCCTTGTCAGCCGGCTGGGCGGCAGCTATGACACGCGTGAAAAGATTCGTTCCGTTCCGGTTGAACGCGCATACGCCGTTCGTTGAACCGACCACAATATCCAAGTGCCCGTCGCCGTTGATGTCCGCGATTGCCGGCGTGGAATAGCTGGCCCCGATCGTTTTCGACCACAGCGTGTTGCCATTGTTGTCAAGGAGGTAGAGCGTGCCCGCTGTGGTGGCAACGGCGATCTCCAGACCGTTTAGCCAGTTCTCGTCCACGTTGGCCACGGCCGGAGAGCCGCTGATAGCGCCGTCTGTCAGCTTGCTCCAAGCCACGGAATAATCGAACGTGCCGTGCGGCACACCCGGATAGAGCGACTGGCAGGATTGCCTTGTTTCGTCGTGCTTGAACACTGGCCAAGCCTTGGGCAGGTACACCCACAGCTCCCGCGTCGCCGAGTCCGACCAGAAGCCGTCGCTGTCTTTGACCTTGAAGGAGATGATATGCGGCCCGGCGTCGGAGGGAGTCAGGGCAAGCGTGCTGAACGCAGCGTTTGTGGACAGCAGACCGTCCATGCTTGACCGCCACTCGTACGCGATGATGTCGTCCCAATCTTCATCCTGGCCGCTGCCGCTGAAGCACACCTTCTGGCCCGCAATGGCGGGATTCGGTTGAACGCTGTCAATGGTCGCCGTCGGCTTGGAGGTCACAAAGACGCCGGCCGTGTCGTTGCCCGAATTGCCTGCGGGATCCTTGACGCTCAGGGTCACCCGGAACACACCCGCAGTGGAGAATGCGTGCGTGGCCTTGCCGTCGAAAGCGCCGTCGTCCGCGCTGTCGGCTGTCTCCACATACAGGTCGGAGCCGTCGCCGAAATCCCATTCGTACCGCGCGATGCCGTTCGCGTCATACGAGGCGGAACCGTTGAACGTCACCGCGTCGTTCTTCCGGATCTCGCCGAAATGCGACACGCTCAGAATGGCGGAGGGCGGAGCGGTGTCGATCTTGAAGGCGTACGTCGCCACGGGCCCGACGTTGCCGGCCTTGTCCTCCGCCTTGACGTGGAACGTGTTTGTGCTGTCGGGCAGACTGTTGTACTGCTTGGAAGAGTCCGCCGTCGAAGACCACGCCTCGCCGTTCAGCTTGTACCAGTACTTCGACAGGCCGCTTCCGCCCGCGTCTGAGCACGACCAAGAAAATGACGGGGTGCTGCCCTGCCAGCCCTGCCCGCCGGGGGAGCTGACACTCGGGGCTGCCGGTGCCGTGCCGTCATAGCGGAAGATGAAGATCGTCGCAGGTTGGCTGCAATGGCAGAGCTTATCCTCCGTCCGCACCCGCAGGTAGTACGTGCCGTCGGACACTGTCCCGGGGTCGCACCCGGCGCTGGTGATCCAGCCGTCCGGCCATCCGGCCGGGTCGGTGCCGAAATACCAGTAGTAGCCATCCACGCCGGAGCCGTAGACGCCGTCCGAAGCCCCGCTCCAGGTGAAGGCGGGGGCGCTGACCGCGCTCTGCCACGTGTAGTATGCCGCGCCCCAGGTCTCCGTGCAATCCGTGGGGTTGGCGGGAGGGCTGGCATCTACGGTGAATGCCTGCGAGGCGGGAGTCGCGTCCTCGTTCCCAAGTTCGTCCTCGGCCTTGACGTAGAACGTGTGCGGGCCTTCTTCGATCGTCCAGCCCGAAGAGAGGGCGCTGCTCCAGTCGGACCAGCCGGCTGACTCGAAGCGGTACGAGAAGAGCAGGTTGTAGTCCTTGGTGATCGCGTCGGAGCCGCTCCACGTGAAGGCGACATTGTTGGCGCCGCCGTTGATGAACGGGTTGGGACCGGCGTCGATCTGGGTTTGCGGCGCCGTGGTGTCCAGGAGAGGTCCGGCGAACACGCCGGTGGGCGTCCCGCCCCCGGCCGCGCTCTGCGCGTCCAGCGTCTCGAAGCAGCAGGTGTAATCGTTGCCGTCGGCGAGGCCCGACACGGTACAACTGTACAGCTTTCCGTCAACACAGTCGAAGTCGGCCGCGTTGACTTCGGTCATCGCGAAGGGGCTGCCCGCGACGGCGGCCATGGCCTTGCGCAGAAGAAGCCGCGGGTAGCCGGCCTTGGGCGGGTGGTTGTCGCTGTCCGTGTACGTCACCCGGAATGTGAAGACCTGGCTGCCTGAGTTGCTTCGGTCCGGCTCCACGCCGTCAGCGGTGTAACCGCCTTCGCCCGTCCACGCGAGGCTTGGCGCATGGTTGTTGCCGCCGATGGCGTAGAGCCGGTCGTCCGTACACCCCACGTAGACGGTTCCGTCCTGAGCGATCGCCGGAGAGGAAACCACGGCCGCGGGGAGATTCAGCGCCCACTTCTGGGTCCCGTCCTGTTTCACCGCATAGACCTTCTTGTCGTTCGATCCGACGTAAATGATTTCGGACGAACCGTCGAAGCCGATGGCTGGTGAACTGAGTACGTCGTCGCTCATGACGACGGACCACTTCTGTGTCCCGTCGGGCTGAATCGCGCGGAGCCTGTTGTCGTCGGAACCGATGTAGACCGTGCCGTCGATCCCGATGGCGGGCGACGACCGAATGGAGGTTCCGCCCGCGTGCGTCCATTTCAGGTTGCCGTCCGGCTTGAGGGCGTAGAGCTTGCCGTCGGTGTACCCGATATAGATCGTGCCGTCGTTCGCGACCGCAGGGGAGGAATAGATCAAGTCGGTCCCGAGCGTGTACGACCACTTGCTCGTGCCGTCGCTCTTGAACGCTTCGAGCTTGCACCCGTGACCGAGATAGATGGTTCCGTCGGGAGCGAGAGCGGGCGAGGACCAGAGAATGGAGCCGCACGCCAGAACCCACTTCTGCCCACCGCTGGGATTGACCGCGAAGAACAGGCCGTTGTCGGCCCCGATGTAGATCGTGCCGTCCCGGCCCACGGTCGGCGACGAGACGACGTGCGCGCCGGTGGCGCTGACCGTGAATGTCCACTTCAGCGCGCCATCGGGATTGATAGCGTAGAGCAACCCGTCGTCGGACCCGACGTAAATGGTGCCGCACGCCCCGATGGCTGGCGAGGAGAACACGTCGTCGCCTGTGCCGTATTCCCAGAGCTTGGTGCCGTCCGCAGCGATGGCGTAAAGTTTGTGGTCCAACGAGCCGACGTACACCGTGCCGTCACGGCCCACGGCCGGGGAAGAGTCGACGTCGTCTCCCGCGGCATAGCGCCAGCGCAGGTTGTTGGCGGCGGCGCCCGTGTGGGGCGTCCGGCCGTTATGCCTGGGGTTATGGTGAAACATCGGCCAGACGTACGGATGGACGTTCACGACCGCACGCGCGATGAAGTGATACGTAGGGGTCATGTCGTTGGGTATGAAGTACCAGCCGTCCGACGAACCGCTCCACCCGTAGTTGAGGTGGTTCTCGCCGCTCGACTTGTACCCGTCGACCACGATCGAGTGCCCGCTTCCGTAGAAGACATCATTCGTCGAGTCGTACTTTTCGAAGATCGAGATCAGGGCAGGCTGCTCGTTCTTCATGTTCCGCAGCAGGACAGACCAGAAGTCGACCGGCATCCAGGGATTCCCGGGCCACACCTCCTCGGCGGACACGTAGCGGAACTTGCTCGTGAAAGAGTCGGCCGTGGGCCACGCGCCGGACGAGTACGACGTGTACCACATCTTCAGCGAAATCCCGCACGCGGACGAGATGTGGGCCACGTCGTCGTCGCTGGCGTCGTATTTCAGATCCCAGTTGGTGTAGGCTGGGAAGTCGAGGGTCGCGCTGTCGCCGTCGAGATTGATGGTTCGCGTACCGTCGCTGCCTCCGGGATCCCAGGAGAATCTGTAGTCGTCCGCGATCGACGCGAAAGACACGGTGCACGGGTAGTGCCAGTAGTTGACGATCTGGCCCATGGCCGTCGCCGTGCAACCCGTGAGGCAGCGGTTTTGGGTCTTCGGATCCTTGGGGCAGAACTTGTTGTACGGCCCAGTCTGTTTCCACGTGGTCTGCACCCACTTGCCCCACTGCTCCGTGTCGGCGAGAAGCCCCGGCAGCGGCGGAACGATGGACTCAACGCCAATCGACGCGGACCCCTTGCCGCCCGGAACGAAGAGGGCGGCGCGCGCGTCAAGATACAGCCCCCACTGGGTTCGGTTTTTCTCCTTGACGGCGTCTGCCGTCTCCGGCAGCGCTTTGAGCCGATTGGCCATGTCCCAGCTTACCATGTGGAGCAGCACGTTCTGCGGTTCGTCCTGCCAGG
Organism: uncultured Lentisphaeraceae bacterium; assembly: GCA_964643945.1. Classification (GTDB taxonomy): domain Bacteria; phylum Verrucomicrobiota; class Kiritimatiellia; order RFP12; family UBA1067; genus JAHFSX01. Next base: position 10,408 of record CAZXVN010000394.1, read on the forward strand.
TGAAGGGACACTCCAATGAATAGGCGATAACCGGGGCAATGTCGGTGTCGGCCGAGAGCACGACGTAGCCTGCCGGCGCCAGTTCCAGCACATGGGCCAGCGCCTTGCCGTCCGGGGCCTGGAGCGTCTGCGCCCGGGCCACCGCGTGCGAGAGAGCC
>CAZXVN010000395.1:0-3968 GCA_964643945.1 uncultured Lentisphaeraceae bacterium
GCACGCTCCGGATCGCTGCATGCTGTAACTACACGGGCGGCACGACCGTTAACGCCGGGACCTTGGTGGTGCCGCAGGGTGGAGGCGCTGCCGGAGCCATACGCGGAGCGCTCTCTATTACGAATGCCACTGTCATTTGCAGCTTGAATTGGGGACTCGGCTACGGCTCCGGCACTTGCGTGAGCGACATCACCATCACTAGCGGCACGTTGAACTTTACCAATTCAATCAATGGCGGAGGCACGTCGGCTACCAATATTACGATGACGGCAGGCCTCATCAACGGGGACAGCTTCAGCTTGTACAACGGCATCAGCAGCACGCCCAAGATCACGAGCCTCGCCAGCGCCTCTTCCTCCGTCATCAGCAACGGGTTTAACCTGCGGTTAAACACCAACAACGTGACCTTAACTGTTGCGGCAGGAACTGTGCCGGACGGCACCGATCTGCTCGTCAGCGGGCCGATCACCAGCTATTTCAATGGAAGCTCCAAGGATGGCATCACCAAGGCCGGGGACGGCAAGCTCCTGCTCACCGCGAACAATGCCTACCAAGGCACAACCTTAATTCTGGGTGGTACGCTGCAGGTCGGCAGCGGCGGCACGGCCGGCACGTTGGGCGCGGGAGCCGTGACCAATAACGCCGCCTTGGTTTATAACCGGTCGGACAGTTGCACCGTGAGCAACAGCATCAGCGGCACGGGCACGCTCACCCAGTCCGGCTCAGGCACGCTGGTCCTCTCGGGAACCAACACATACGCGGGTGCGACCGTTGTCTCCAACGGGATCCTGCGGCTCACGCATGCGCAGTGCCTGTCAACGAACACGGCCGTGTCCATTTCGTCGGGTGCAAAGATCGACCTCGCCTTCACAGGCGTCAACACGGTCAGAAGCCTGACGGTCGACGGGGTGTTGCAGGTCAGAAACAAGGTCTACGGCACGTACAACTTGCCGGAAGCCTTGAGCGGCAACAACGACGGTTTCCTACGCACGATCGAAGGCGCGCCGCCCAAAGGCACCTTGATACTGATATACTGAGATGAACATGAAACAAGGCACTCGGATCATTCTTGCGGCACTGGCCGCCGGAAACAGCGCATGGGCACTTGCGGGTGAAACGCCGAATGTGGCGCGGGGCAAGACCTGCAAGGTGTTCTCAACGCTCGAGGCCGACGGCTGTTCCGCGGCTCGCCTGACGGACGGCGAGTCCGGCGGGGCGGGCTGGAGCAGCAAGGCTTTCTCGGCGTATGCGGATCACCGCCTGTATCCGGAATATGTGACCGTGGATCTGGGGCGCAATTATGAGATCCAGCGCGTTGTCCTGTATCCGGGCGGGGCCGGCGCGACGGCCGGGAAAGGTTTCCCGGAGGATTTCACGGTTCAAGTGTGCCGGGAAGGTGAATCGTGGAAAACGGCGGTGGAGAAACGGGGTTACCAGGCGCCGGAGAACGGCAAGGCCGAGGCATTTGATCTGGCCAAAGCCGAAGGCCGGTTCCTGAAGATTGAAGCCACCCGGCTCCGGGAAGCGGAAGCGGGGAAATGCCGCTTCCAGCTCTCGGAGCTGGAAGTTTACGGCCGCGAAAAGGCGGATGGACCGCTTGCCGTCGGCAAGGCCGCTCAAAAGGGCGCGGCCGCGGTCACCGGCCTGCGCTGCGAGCAGGCTGTCGAGCCTGTCGGTGTGGATGCGGAGAAACCGCGCATGGACTGGATGCTGACATCGTCCGCCCGCGGCGACAGGCAGACCGCCTTCCGTGTCCTGGTGGCGTCCGGGCGAGAGGCGCTGGACTCGGGGCAGGGCGACCTCTGGGACAGCGGCAAGGTGCCGGGCGATCAGTCAGTCGCGGTCCGGTATGGCGGGCAGCCGCTGAAAAGCGGCCAGCGCTATCACTGGAAGGTGATGGTGTGGGATGGCCAAGGCCGGCCGGTGCCGTGGAGCACCCCCGCCAGTTTCGTCACCGGCAAGCGCAAGCCGGAGGATTGGAAGGGCCAGTGGATCGGAATCCCTGCGCGGTCCTCTTTGCAGGCCCGCGACAACGTGCTCGGAATGGCCTGCGAGGCGGTCAAAGCCGACGAGGTGAAATGGGTCCAACTGGATCTCGGCGCGCCGCGGGAGATCGGCCGCATCATCCTGCATCCCATGCTTCACAACGATCCCGCCGCTGGCGGCTGGATCAAGGGGTACGCGTTTCCCGTCCGGTTCAGGATTGACCTCTCAGACGATGCTGCGTTCAAGACCGCTGCCGCGGTCACCGACCAGGCGAAGGCGGATTATCCCAATCCGGGCTACGCGCCGGTCATGTTCGAAGCAGGCGGCCGCAAGGCGCGCTATGTGCGGCTGACGGTCACCAAGCTCTGGCAGCGCGGCGCCGGCCTGCCGTTCGCTTACACGCTGGGAGAAATGCAGGTGTTTTCCGGCGGGCAGAACGTTGCCCTTCACGCGCCAGTCGCCGCCAACAGCAGCGCCGAGGTCAGCGGCTGGTCGAAGAATCAGTTGACCGACGGCAAGGCCCTCGTTCAGGCGGCGGCAGCGGTTGAGGCGAAACCGGCCGACCAACTGCAGCATCCCCACGGGGCGATTTGCCTGCGCAAGGAGATCGCTGTCGGGAAAGCGGTCAAGCGCGCTACGGCCTTCTTTTGCGGGCTCGGCTTCAGCGAACTCGCGATCGACGGCGTCAAGGTCGGGAGCGGCGTGCTGACGCCCGGATTCACGACGTACGACAAGCGCGTGCAGTATCTGGTGCATGACGTGACCGGACCGTTCGCCAAACCGGGGCGCAAAACCCTCGGCGCGGTGCTGGCCGACGGCTGGTATGGGCTGGAGAAGGAGATGTGGTGCCATAAGTTCCACGAGAAGCCGTACGTCGACCAGCCCAAGCTGAAGCTTGACCTGCGCCTTGAGTACGCCGACGGCAGCGAGGAGACCATCGTCTCCGATCCGACCTGGAAATGGTCGCAGGGCGAGATCACGCGCAGTTGGCTCTGCGAGGAGGACATCGACCTGCGTCAGGCCCAGCCCGGCTGGAACCGCACCGGCTTCGATGACAAGGGATGGAAACGCGCGGTGCCGGTCAAGGGGCCCGAAGGCCGCCTGGTCTGCCAGAAGGAAACGGCGACGCGGGTGACGGACGTCATGAAACCGCAGACGCTGGCTGCCGCGAAGAACGGCAAGGCATGGCTCTATGACTTTGGCCGCGAGTTCACCGGCGCGCTCCGGTTCCGGACCTCCGGGCCGGCGGGCACGCAGGTGAAACTGACGGTCTGTCCGCCGGTGGGGTCGCAGGGTTGCACGCCGCGGGTCAGCGCGTTTACGTTGGCGGGCAAAGGGGTTGAGGAATACGCCCCGCGTTTCTGTTACAACGGCATCTCGCGGTTGCTGGTCGAGGGGGTGGCCGTCGCGCCGTCCCTTGACGATCTGAGCGCGGTCGAACTCTCGGGTGTCGCCGAGGTGTCGGGCGGGTTCCGGTGTTCGAACGACCTGCTGAACTGGCTGCATGAAAGCGCGCGGAAAACCCACAAGGCATACGTCACCTTTCTGCCCAATGACCCCATCCGGGAATACAAGGCCTGGATGGAGGATCCTCAGAACATGTTCTGCTCTGCCGTACACCTCTATGATTCACGCGCCATGTACGAGCGTTGGCAACACGACATGCTCGACTGCCAGCGTGAGGATGGCAACGGGGCGAACGTGGCGCCGGGGGGTGTCTTCGACGGCTGCAACAGCACATGGTGGGGCGGCTGCATTGTCTGGATACCCTGGCACTGGTATCTGCAGTTCGGCGACACGAGCCTGCTGTTCGAAAGCTATGACGCGATGAAGCGCTATGTGGACTACCTGGGCGTGGCGGGCCAGGACCACATCCAGAACTGGGGCCTGACCGACTGGTGTCCTGTCGAGAACACGCCCGCCCCCAACGTGAACTCGAGCTCGGAAGAGCGGCGGGTAGGGAAAGAGGGGTCAGAGCCGGG
>CAZXVN010000396.1:0-2156 GCA_964643945.1 uncultured Lentisphaeraceae bacterium
TGTTTACTGTCGCCGGAATCATTACGCTGCTGAACGTTCTGCTCTTCAGCGACATGGCCAGGCAGTTGCTATGAGACGGTCGGCAGCTTCGCGTTAGCTTCCGACGAATTCCCATCGCCCAGATACGAAGCGATCTGTTCGCGAATCTCGCCAACCGATCTGTAGTTGTCCTTCAGGTTGGTAACCCAAGGACGCCCGGGGTGAATGGTATCCCATTGCGATTTCTGCTGCCCGTGACGTCCACTACCCGGATCGTGATTGCCAAAGCCATCAATCCTCTTGTTCCAAACGGGACTGAACCGTTCAATCAGCAACGACTCGGCAAGTGGTATCCAAATGTCGTCGACCACCAAATAGCGGCAATGGAAGTCTTCAAGTTTCAGATTGCAAGCCTGTCGTAAGGATTCCGCTTGTCAAGCGGGTTGAAAGGCTTGATCCGTTCCGGATTCGTCTGGGAAAGTCTGAATCCTGGCACTTTCCCTGACTGTAAAGTAGCGTACGCTCCCGTCTGGAAGAGCCAGCATGTTCTCTCCCCCTGGCACCCCATGATCACCCGCTTTAAGCGCCTTGGAAGGCTCGTCGAGCAGACTTCCTGTGTGACCCGGATATGGTTTCGCGCCGGCGCGAAATACATGGTTGGCGAACTGCCTTGCGGCTTTGGTCTCTGGGCTAGGCAACCCCTTGAGCGCATCGCGGACGGTTCTCCACCGAAGTTGTGTAGGGGCCGCAATCTTGTGCTCAACACGCAAACGATCAATGCGAGAGGAAAATCGGATCGGACATTCAGGCCGTTTCGCTTTAGCAACTTCATGTGCATCCCAATACTCCCCCGTTAAGCAAAGGGTACTGCAGTTGTAAAACAACATGTCCGAAATATGAGGAAAACGACTCGCGCAATAACCCTTTGACATTCTCAAAGATGAAGATCTGGGGTTGCAACTCCCTAACCGCACGCACCGCTTCGGGAAACATGTTGCGTTGATCGTCCTTCCCGCGGTGCTTGCCTCCCAAAGAAAAGGGCTGGCAGGGCGGTCCGCCCGCGATGAGATTGGTGCCTGTGAATTCAGAATAATTCACCTTGCGGGCATCGGACTCGATGATCTTCCACTTACTAACGGGCTCAATGCCCCGGTCATGGTTCAACCGCATGGTGTCGCACGCTTCGCGGTTCCACTCGATAAGAGCCTCATGCTCGCAACCAGCCTTTGCCAGTCCGAGCGCCAGCCCTCCAGCGCCTGAGAACAGTTCGAGTGAGCGCATTGGTTTCATGGGTGTTCTGCCGAGTCCTTTTTGTATGAAAGAACAGTAGCACGTTCTGTTTACAGTTTCAACTACGCTGTTGGCGAAAAGACAGGAAAGCGCACGCTCGTTGTGCCGATTAACACCAATCCGGAGGCGTAAGAAAAACAGGCGGGGCGCGCCTTGCACCCCGCCTGCTGTTGCCTTGAAACTTGAAACCGACTAGGTGAAAACCTCGTCGAGCTGGCTCTGCGCCTCGGCTTGTAGCGAGGCCATCACCTCTTCGCTGATCGGTTCGGCCAGAGGCACGAGCTTGATGTGACGGTGCAGCGGGAAGCCGGTGCCGCCCGGAATCAGGTGCCCCAGGATGACGTTCTCTTTGAAGCCGCGCAGTTCGTCCACACGGCCCATGGTGGCCGCGTCCGTGAGCACGCGCGTCGTGTCTTGGAAGGAAGCCGCCGAGATGAAGCTGTCCGTCTCGAGCGACGCTTTGGTGATACCCAGCAAGGCGGGCTGCGCCTCGGCCGGACGTTTACCTTCCGCCACGATCTCTTCGTTGACCTCCAAGAACTTTTGCCGCATGACCTGCTCGCCCCACAGGAAGTCGGTGTCGCCTGGATTGGTGATGCGGACTTTGCGTAGCATCTGGCGCACGATGATCTCAATATGCTTGTCGTTGATTTCCACGCCCTGCAGGCGGTAGACCTGCTGGACTTCGCTGACCAGATAGCGCTGCAGCTCCTGAGGACCGCAGACGTCGAGGATTTCCTGCGGCACCACCGACCCTTCGGTGAGTTGCTGGCCCTTCTTGACGCGGTCGCCCTTGAACACGATGATATGCCTGCCCAGCGGAATGATATGCTCTTCCTCACCCCCGGTGGCGGTGTCCCTGACGATCAGGCGGCGGGCGCCGCGCT
>CAZXVN010000397.1:0-4475 GCA_964643945.1 uncultured Lentisphaeraceae bacterium
TATTTTTTGAAAACCTCTCATAGACGATGGCCGGATAGTTCATGCCCATCACATCGAGATGTTTCTTGAATTCGGGATTCCACGTTTCCCAGTAATTCGCGCCCATGCAGACGGGCCGGCTCGGATCCTCTTCATGACAGATTCCCGCAAGGTCGGCGAGAATCGGGATTCCATTGGTCTGCCCCTGTTCCGAGATCTCGTTGCCGAGACTCCAGATGATAACGCTGGGATGGTTCCGGTCTCGCCGGACAAACGCCCTCATGTCCCTTTCGCGCCACTCCGGGAAATTCCAATCATGGCACTTGGGATGGTCCCAACTGTCAAACGCCTCGTCCATGACCAGGATTCCCATCTTGTCGCAAAGTTCGACTAGTTCAGGTGCCGGCATGTTGTGGCTGGTGCGGAGTGCGTTCACCCCCATTTCCTTGAGGATTTCAAGCTGGCGCTGCAAGGCGCGCACATTAATGGCGGTGCCCAGTGCGCCCAGGTCGTGGTGATTGCAGACGCCCTTTATCTGGACGCGCTTGCCGTTCAGATGAAAGCCGTCATCGACAGTGAATTTCCGCGTGCAGATGCCAAAGGGTGTTTCATAGCGGCCAACGACTTTCCCGTCGCACGAAACCTCGGTGACGGCAACATAGCGATGCGGGTTCTCCGTATCCCAGAGCTTTGGATTTGATACCTTCACCTTCCCTTCAAAATCAGCGGTCTTGCCGGCGGGGACACTGCAACTCACCGCAGCAATCGTCGCCACCGCCGCGCTCGCTTTCCTGTCCTGCCCGTCGAGTTCAAAGAGGCTCGTCGCGATCTTGGTCTTCGCCTCGGTGGCACCCTGGTTCTGCACGGTTCCCTTCAGGTTGATTAGCGCTTCCTGCGGCGAAACCTCCGGCGTGGTGACGTAAGTTCCCCAGTGAGCGATGTGAACCGGCAATGTCTTGGTGAGCCAGACATTGCGGTAGATGCCGGCCCCGGGATACCAGCGGGAAGATCCGCCCGGATTGTCCAGGCGGATCGCAATAACGTTATCCCCGCCGCATTTCACGAATGGAGTGATGTCAACCTGGTAGGAGGCGTAACCATATGCCCAGCCGCCTGCCATCTGTCCATTAACCCAGACTGCCGAGTAGGCCATGGCGCCGTCAATCTCGAGAAAAATCCGCCGGCCCTCATCCGATGCCGGCAGAGTGAACTGCTTGCGATACCACGCCTGCCCCCAATATGCGAGTTTGCCCGTGTGACCCGAACCTTTGATATCGAAGGGCCCTTCGATCGCCCAGTCGTGGGGTAGGTTCAGCTTCCTCCAATCCTTGTCGTCGAACCCCGGCTGCAGAAATTTGAGCTCACTGCCGGGCGTCGTTGCCGGGCGGGCAACAGGATTGTTCTTTGTAAGGTCGTTGCCAGTGGCAAACATGAAATCCTTGATCGCCATGTAATCGACCTCTCCATCCTTCTTGTCAAAGTAGCCGATCCAGGGATTCCCCTTTTTCACTTCCGCAGGATCCCCGCGATGGAAGCTCCAGTCTTTGTTGAAGCTCGTTCGCTCGCGTGGTGAAACGACGGATTTCGAAGCATCGGCGGCGTTGAGCGCAGAGGTCAGGGTTAGTGCGCCAAAAGTGACGAGGAGGATGTTGGCAGGTTTAAACATGATGATTAGATTTGATTTGATGACAATTATTTAGTTGGCGAAACACGGACCATTTGCGGGCCTTTCAAGCATTTGCCAATCCGGTTTGGCATGACTATTCCTTCACCTGCCATTCGAGAATTCCGCCGGAGAAATTTGGTTGCAGTTGGACTTCGACACGCAACTTGGTCGTCTCAACCGGCTTGAACGTGACGCGATTGAATTTGTCCTTGTCCAAGCCGTATTCACCAGCATCGGCCACCGGCTGCCAGGCATTGCCATCCCACCACGTCACGCGCCAGGAAGCTGGCACGCGGCAACTGCCATTATTATTATCTTCGAACCAGTACACTTCGCAACTCGATATCTTGCGCAGCTTCGGGAAATCATACTGTACCCATTCTGCAGTACCCTTGTGATCCCACCAGGTGAACCGCGGGATGGTTTCATCGCCCGAGTTCTTGGGCAGGATACCGTCGTCGAGGGCCAGCGTGTTGTCACCATGCGACGCTCGCGGCGTTTCTGTCGGCGCCTGCCATGTGTGCGCATCCGGACCGTCGCCGATCTGCGGGATCGTGGAAACGCGCAGCCGGGCTGCACCCATCGGTATCAAAGTAACGGTCTCCACCGGCTCGTCGGATTTCACCGGGCTGGCCTGAAGTTTGCCGATCATGTTCTGACCGTCCGCCTGCCATGCTTCGATCTTCTTCGCTTTCGCCTGCAGCTCGATCGGTGCGGAATCGGGCGCGAACGGCTGGTCAGGCAACGGATTGGTTTTCCGAACCAGCTTGATCGATTGGGCAGGGTTCTTCGGGTCAAGAACCAGCCCGTAATTCCAAGGCGTGGTTGGATAGACCTCCATATCCGGCCAGTTCTCACTGCCACCATACTTCTGCCATTTCTCGCCGATCTTGAGCGAAAACGATAGCGGGCCGTAATTGAGAGACACTGCGTTGTTGTTCTTTTCCCAGACACGCGCGGTGAGTTGCATCGGCAATTGCAGCGTCACCGTATCGCCATTTTTCCAAACACGATCGATGACGGCGAAGCTGAGCGGCCCGGCGGTCATCTTCACCGCTTTGCCGTTGATCTTCAGCGCGGCCTTTTCGCACCAGCGCGGGATGCGCAAGTAAAGGGCGAAGTTCACCGCTTTCTCCGTCGCGACGTGCAGGTTGATAGTATCACCGAACGGGTAATCGGTCTCCTCAGCGATCTTCACCGTAACGCCGTCACCGACCTTGGCGGTCACTTCCGACGCGGCATAGAGCGAGGCGCACAAGCCCTTGTCCGCGGTCGCCAGCCAGAGTTCCTCGGCGTAATACGGCCAGCCGTGCGAGACGTTGTGCTGGCAACAGCGATAGGCACCCGCGCTGTAGGAAAACATCATGCCGCTATTCTGGACGCCGGGCGCCTTGTTTTTCTTGTCGAGCTGGATCTGGTTCGGACAGGTGAGATAATGGAGCCCCTTCAGGTCCGGCGAAAGCGCGGCGGGCAGCGAATTGAACGCGAGATCCTCGCAGCGATCGGCCCAGACCGGGTTGCCGCTGATCCTGGTCAGCATCTCGAAACTGTGCATGAACTCGACAATGACGCAGGTCTCGAACCCGCCCCGCGGATCGGTGTGATTGGCGAAGCAATTCTCATCGCCCACGAACCCGCCGCCCGGAAACTGGCCGTACAGGCCGGTGACCTTGTCATAATTACGTTCGGCGGCAGCGAGGAATTTCGGATCTTTCGCCTGCATGTAATAGACTCCAGGCTCGCGGAACCCCTGGGCGATGTTGACGTTGTGCCAGTCGATGATGCCATCAGCCCATTTCGCCATGTTCTCGTGGATCTTCTTCGCGGTCTCCAGCAGGAAAGCGTCGCCGGTGCGGTTGTACAGCCAGTAAGCGGTCTCGATCGTGTCGCCCCAGCGGACATTCGGCCAGTAGCCGCGCTTAAAGGTCTCCGGCGGCTGTTCGTTAAGCCACTTGAAATATTTCGTCATGAACGGCAGCACACGTTCGTCGCCAGTCGCATCGTAGAACGATTGCAGGACATTAAGCATCACCATGTGCGGCCACAAATCCGGATGGCCCTCCAGCCCGGTCTTGTTGGCGCGGGGTCCGAAATAACCATCCGCTTCCTGACTGGAAAGTACGCCGTCAATCCAACGGCGGGCTCCCTTGATGATTTTTTCATCCTTCAACACGTAGCCAAGATCGCCATAACCTTTGAGCCAGTAGGGCGCCTCTTCCCAGGAGCTGTGACCTTTGCCCTCGGGACTGACCCAGGCATTGCCCTCAAACTTGCACCAGGGCGAAATCTCCTCAAGATGTCCCGTCATGCCGTTGGCTTCCAGTTCCAGTTGATGACGCAGCCAGCCTTTCGGCGTAATGCTTCCTATAGGCAGTTTGATCAACCGGCTGGGCTGGAGCGGCTCGCGGTTTGCGACATACAAACCGCTGGACGCTGCAGGCACTTCGGTGACCACCTGTACTTCAGTTTTATCCTGCGCACAAAGCATGCCTGTGAACAGACTTCCTGCCAGAAATGCACCAACCCGGAATTTCCATGATCTCATTTGTTATTGTTCCTTTCATTTTGCCTGTCAATTATCCCTTTCATGGATTACGATTACGAGCTCTTACTGCATTTTTGCGCCAACACGTATGACTGTCAGTGAATACGGCTTATAGGTATAACTGAACTCCGCGCTGGCTCCATCGAACTCAGACTCGACCGGCACGACAACGTTCGGCTTAACAAGGGAATTCTCAGCCTTGGAATCACCGTTACTTAGCGTTATAACCCTGGCCTTGTTCCCCACTTTCCCCAACCCCTTCAGATTGATCTTCGCGACAGATCG
>CAZXVN010000398.1:0-12192 GCA_964643945.1 uncultured Lentisphaeraceae bacterium
GGCTTGCCGGGCGCTGCCGCGGCCTCCTTTTTGGCTGGCTTTGATTTCCCGAAGCGCGAGCGCTCGACCGCGCCCGGATCGGCCTCAGCCTCTTCTGCCTTCAGCGACGCGCTGAGATCCGTCTTCTGAACCGTAATGGCGTCGTTGATCTTGCGGGCGATGCCCCTGACTGCCTCAGCCTTGTCGGCCGCGGCCAGCGCGCTGGCAAACCAGCGCAGGTGCTCCACCTGCGAGAACTTCGCCGCATCCGCCCGTTTCTCGATTCCCGCCAGGAAGTCGGGCCCCTTCAGCTTTTCCCCCTTTGTCGCATCAAGGGTAGACTTGTCCCAGCCGGCGCCGAAGCCCACCTTCCAGGCGCTGCCGGGCTGCGGCTCGGTCATCGGGTTGGCCGCCTTGTAGGCCACGCAGGCATGCGCGGGCTGCCCCACGCCGATCGCCGGGATGCCGAACGCGTGGCAGATAAACACCGACCACGACGAGCGCGGCCCGCATTTGCCGCCGCCGGCCAGCACGTTCTTGAAGGAGCCGTTGTAGCCGCCTTCCTGAACCCAGAAGGGTGCCGGCGCGCCCCGGCGCCAGACATGGCTGGTCGTGTTGACCACCATCTCGTCGACTCTCAGGTCAGGCCGCATGGTGTTGGCCATTTCCCTCCCCCACGTCAGGTCGGCATCGGAGGCGCCCGAGCACATGATCGTCGAGTATTCCCAAACGGTCAGACGGTCGAAGCTGGGAAACAGCTCCCCGCTCTTTTGCGCCGCCTTGTAGTACAGGTAGCGCGTCACCGGGTCAGCGGGCGCCTTGGCGCCGCCGGCGCCGATGTTGACCGAGCCGGGCGGAAGGATCGCCGTGGCGATGGCCATCTTCTGGCAGATCCCCTCCTGGGCGTCCGGATCCGCAGCGAGGATCTTCTTCCAGATCTCCAGCGCCGCCGTGTCCAGCGCGTACGTGTCCGCCTCCCGGGTCGCGAGCCCGATGGGCACGCTGCCCTCCAGGTACAGCTCCATGGCCGGAGTGTTTTTGAGCAGCCACGCCAGGAACGGCTTGTTGGCCGGATCAGCCTTGGCGAAGGCGCCAAGCTTGTCCGCGCCGGTCTTGGCAATGAGCTGACGCTGGTCCAGCGCGGCCAGAAAGACCGGCTCCTTGAGCAGGGCGGCCAAGGCGTTTTCGCTCGGTGCGGACGGCACTTTCTGGCTGAGCCACGCGGTCAGTCCTTTCAGATAGCTGCCGAAATCGCCTGCGCTGATCGCCGCGTCCAGTCCCATCACGCCGGAATCGCCCGCACAGACGTTCGCCTGTCCCAGCGCCAGCATCCCCGCCGCCACACTCATCACGATAGCCCGACTGCTTCTTGCTGCTTTCATCTCGTTTCCTTTGTTCTGTTCAAAAAAATCACGTTGCCCAGCCTGTTGGCTGTCAGGCTCAGAAAGGTGCCGCCCCCTGCTGTCCACCGGAAAGGCGGCTGGTCACTTGGCGATCGGATTCGCCTGTTGGTTAGCCGTCGGTCCGCCTACTGTTTGCAGACGATGGCAACAAGATCGCCCTTGCTGTTGCGACAGTACAGGGTTCCCCTGCAGAGCACGGGAGCCGTCCAGCACAGTTTTGCCAGAATGCCTTTGGCAGAGGAAATCTCCTCGTAGCCCGCCGGCGAGGCCTTCACAACGTACAGGTCGCCGTTCTCGTTCAGAAAAATGAGGCGGTCCCCCGCGGCCGTCAGGTTTCCGAAACCCAGCTTCTGGCTCCACTTCACCTTGCCGGTCGCAAATTCCATGCACGTCAGCGCACCCGCTTTCCCCGTGTTACCGTCCACGCCATAGAGATGGCCGTCCAGCAGGACGCAGCTGCTGAAATGATTCCCCATGTCCGTGTTCTCCCAGACCGGCTTCGCGTCTGCGCCGCTGACATCGACCAGCGCGCAGCCTTTGCCGTAGCCCGAGGAAACAAAGATCTTGCCGTTCAAATGAATCGGATCGGCGGCATTGCAGTCGTGATAGGTTTGCCATGCGCAAAAAGCCGTCTGCCTGCCCGTTTCAGGCTCCACGAGAAAGAGCCCCTTGGCGCTGAACAGGGCGATCAAGTCTTTGCCGTCTTGCTTGAACACAACCGGCGTGGCATAGCCGCCTTTGCCGGTGCTGGACCAGATTTTGGCCCCGGTCTTCCTGTCCAAGGCTGCTCCGGTCTCTCCCACGTTCAGCAGCAGCCTGTCGCCATCAATCACAGGGGACCCGGCCAGGCTGAACATCACGTTTTCGGCGCCGAACTCCTTGAGCACGTTCTTCTGCCAGATGACGTTCCCGTCAGCAGCATTCAGGCAGAGCAGGTCGCCGTCGCGACTCAGCGTATACACCTCCTTGCCGTCCGTCGACGGCGTGGAGCGGGGGCCGGGGTGATTGCCCGCCTTGCAGGCAAATGAATGCCGCCACAGTTCCTTCCCGTCCTTGACCTGCAAGGCATAAACAACATCGTTGTCACCCACATTGCCCATCGTGAACAGCGTGTCGCCGCAGATAGAAACGCTTGACCAACCCGGCCCGACGTTCGTGCTCCATGCGATCTTGGGCCCGCCTGACAGCGCCTTGGGATTCCACGCCGTCTCCCGGGAAATCCCGTCCTGGTTGGTGCCCCTGAACTGTGGCCAGTCAAAGCGCTTCTCCGCCGGAGCCGCCGTTGCCGCCAGCATGATCCCAGCTGCAATCATCATTCTGCGTGTCCGCTTCATCGCTCTCCTTTTTCTGTCGTTCTCACACCTTCCAAGGGCTGCGGTAGTCGCGCGTCAGCCACTGCGGGTCGCCGGTGCCGCCGGCGAAGGCGCACGCGGCCGGATCCCACTTGAAGCCCGCGTTGTGAAAATAGCTCTGGTTCATGAGGTGGCAGCAGATCGCGCTGCGGGCGCCCACGATTTCGCTCGTGACGGGCTTATTGCGGCTCCTGACACACTCCAGGAAGTCGGCGATGTGGTTCTTGCTGTTATAGAGCCGGATTTTCGCGTCCTTGAGGTAGGCGCGTTCGGCCTTCTGCACCTCGGCCTCGGTGGAGGTCGGCTTCTTCGGCGTGTCCGCGCCACCCTCCGGCTTGGCGGGCCCGTCGTACTTGCCGCTCTGGGCCACAACCTTGCCGTCCACCACCAGCACGAACTTGCCGCGGTTGACGAGCACCTCGCCGTTCGCGCCATAAAAGTGGACGCCGAAGCCGCCCTTGTGCTCCACATAAGCGCCGTCGGCATAGACCAGCTTGCAGCCGGACTTCCCTCCCGCGGCCAGAACCTCCACCGGCCCGCTGCCGTCCATGCCCAGGCCCCACTGCGCGATGTCGAGGTGGTGCGCGCCCCAGTCGCCCACCCCGCCGCTGCCATACTCTTTGAACGAGCGCCAGCTCCCGTAGCCGTTCGGGAACGGGCACAGGGCTTTGTTGTAGCCGCGCAGCGGCGCCGGTCCGCACCACAGGTCCCAGTCCAGCCCCGCCGGGGTTTGCTCTGTGGGAAGGCTGTCGGAGGACTTGGGCGGACCGCCGAAGGCGCACTCGACATGGCTGACCTTGCCGATCACGCCGTTCTGCACCAGCTCACACGCGATGCGGAACTCCTTCATCGAGCGCTGCATCGAGCCGGTCTGCAAGACGCGCTTGTTCGCCTCCACGGCTTTCATGACCTCGACCGCCTCGTGGATGTTGTGGGTCAGCGGCTTCTCGCAGTAGACGTCCTTGCCGGCGCGCAGCGCCGCGAGGGTCGTGACCGCGTGCCAGTGGTCGGGCGTGGCGATGCAGACCGCGTCAATGTCCTTGCGGGCGATGACCTCGCGGAAATCGTTGCAGGCGGCGCAGTCGGCGTTCTTATAGGCCTCGTCCACGCGCTTCTTCGCTGCGCCGCGGCGGACGGCGTTCACGTCGCAGACCGCGAGCACGCGCGTGTCGTGACCGAGGAAAGCGCCCAGCAGGCCGCTCCCTTGGCCGCCCGTGCCGATGAAGCCCATCGCCACCTGGCTGTTCGGCCCTGTCGGCGCCGACCAGACGCGCGAGGGCAGGATAAGCGGCATGCCCGCGAGAGCGGCCGTACCTTTGAGAAAACTTCTGCGGTTTGTCTTCATCGTCTCCCTTTCACACCTTCTGCAGTTTCCATAAGCGGCCTCCTCTTCCATCCGTGAACGTCGGACGGAAACAATCCGTGTCTTCTCTCCCCGGAGCGTATAGTACGATTAAGAATACGATCAGGATTAAGAAATAGCGCTTCGATTCGTAATCGTAATCTTAATCCTAATCTTAATCGTTCAAAAGTTACCTCAACGTTTGTTCGCGGCGCAGCCGCGCGGTTGGCTTGTCGATCTTCTCATTCTGTCTCCTGAATTGCCGCATCGCGAATACGCTCGCTCCCGTGCCTTCGCACGGGCTCTGCCGGTTACGGCGGTCTGTCTCCTGAATTCTTCGCAAACAACTTGTTTTTTATTAGAGATTGTCATGTTGAACCTGACTGGATATTGATTTGCCGGATTGAGAACAGCCAACTGCAACTTGTCTTAGCACGCACTGGCACACATTCGGATTTGTACTAATCTTAATCGTAATCCGCTTGAAGTTATAGGAACGCCCCGTCCGCCCGGCGGGCGGCGGGCTTACTGACTCTTCAGAATCCCTTGCCCCTTGATGAACATGGGCTTGTTGGCGGCGCTGTATGAGCCGTCCGGCTGGGGCTTGCCGTCGAGAACGAGCTTGCCGACCCGCATCTCGCCTTTGAAGTTCAGCTCCAGCTTTGCGCCTTCCGAGACCGTGACCTCGGCTTTTTCGCCCAGGCTGCGCGCGCTCGCAAGCGACAGCGTGCCCTGCTTCACGCTGGTCAGGCCGGTATACGTGTTGGTGCCGGAGAGCGTCCACGTGCCCGAGCCGGATTTCGTGACACTGGTCGTCGCCTTGCCTGCGCGGTCACGAGGATTGAACAGATTCCCGGCGATCTCGCCTGCGCCCGCAGTATCACCCTTGAGAACGATCGTCTTGCTGGCGCCGTAACCGGAAATCACAAACGTGCTGGCCAGCCTTAAAAGGCCCTTGCCGGATTGATCAAAGGTTGCAGCCTGCTTCTTTCCTGCAAGATTCATCACGCGGTCGGTGGTCTCGCCTGTGCCGGTGTAAATCAGGGCGCAATCGCCGTCCTTGCCTTCCTCACCCATGACGATTTCGCCGGCCTCAATGTCCATCGGCGCGCCGAGGCTGCTGCTGGCAACGCCTTTTCCTTTGGCGAAACAGTTGAATGACGAAACGATCAGCGCGCCGCCCTCAAGGATCGTCTGGCCGGTGTAGGTGTTCTTGCCGGTGAACTGAATCGTGCCGGCCCCGCATTTCTTAAGAAGAAACGCGCCGCCGCCGGATCCTTTTGAATCCGAAATGTTGGCCGCAACCACAACCGGATCTTTGGCATTCGCGGTGTCCAGACACAACACCGAGCCGCCCATCAAGCCGTTGTTGTTGACTGAAGTTGTCAGGTTCCTGAGAAACGCGCCGACGTGCTCGCCGGTGAACTCGCCCGGGCCGCCGACATTGAGCCGCAGCGTCGCGGCCTTATGCACCGTAATGTTCGCCGGCGTCCATTTCGCGGCATCGCCCTTGTAAAGGCCCGCGGCCTTTTTCACGATCAGGGTGCCCGGAAAGACGGTGGTCGGGCCGGTGTAGCTGTTCGTGCCCAGGAGGGTCACGGTGCCGCCGGGCACCATGCTGAGGTAGGTCCCGTTGATGCCCAGCATGGCAAAGCCGCCGGTGCCGCTCATTCCGCCGGCAATCGTGCAGTTGCCAATGAAACTGGCCAGTCCGTTCAGTTTTACGGGGCCGCTTAACGCGCAGTGAAAGAGCGTCCCGTCGTTGACAGTCAGAGGATTGGCAAGGGTGCCATCGCAGGACAATGTGCCGAAATTGTCCAGCGTGACCGGCCCTGTGCCCAGCCCGTCAGACTTCCTCACGTTGATTTTGCCGCCGTTGATGAGGGTCCCGCCGCGGTAGGTGTTGCTGTTGTTGATTTGCAGGATGCCGAAATGCACATCATGGAAGTTGATCCTGGCGACGTCGGGATCGCCGGAACTGTTCAGCGTCAAAGCGCCGGAACCGGAAATCACCTCGTTGAAACGGATAAAGCAGTTGGGGTCCTTGTCAGGCGACGTGTTCACCTGAAAATCATCCTGGAGGTTGACGGGCACGTTGATGTCGACGATTCCGCACTTGCCAGCGCTGATCGCAGGCGGAACGCCTTTCGCACCCTTCTTGGCGAACGTCACGCCGTTGCCGCTCAGGACCGTTCCCCCGCAGCGGTCTCCCAGGATGAGCCGGTTCAGCAGAAATCCCGCGTTCAGATCATTCTTGACGGCACAGGCGCCGCACTGGCTGAGGGCCAGAACGTAGTCGGCCTGCCCGGCAGCCGCCGGCGCAGATCCGCGGGCCAGATTGTTCGACCACTTGGAGGCGTCGCTCCAGTTCCCGCCCTCCGCATTGCTCCACGTGAAGACATTCGGCCGGCTGCTGTCGATGGGCGTCACAACGCCGACCGGTGCCGGCAGCCTCACCATGGCCTTGACCGCAGGCGCTCTGCTCTCGCTCCCGGGCTCGGGTTTCGCAGGCTTAACGGCACCGCAGGGCTTCTCTTCAGTCGCCAAGACAACGGGGCCTGCATCTTTGACTTCGCTCGCCGTCTTCGGCAGCTTCGCGGCTTTTACCGGGTCGATATATTCAGCCAGATCGCGCAGCGCGATGACATTGTAATGGTTGTCTTTCAAGTACTGCATCTGCACCTTGAAGACCTCCGGGTCCAGAGAAACACCCGGGTGCTCCATGTCCGGCACGCCGTGGTAGCAGATCGCCACGATCTTCCCGCCGGCGGCCTGCCGCACCATTTTCACAAACCCGTCAAGATCGTTGCACCACATGGAGGGAATCTCGTAAGGGTTGTCGACCGTCGGCCGGTAGGCGCGGTTATGGCCGCCCCGCGCGAAGATGTACCCGGCCGCAGCCAGGTCAGGTGTCACGTTCGCATTGTGCAGGGGCCAGGCAATGGTCACCGGCTTGGGGACATGGTTCGCCAGCAGTTCATCCTCCATTCTGATCATCGCGTCAAACCCCGAGGAATGGCCGACCGAGTGGTTGCCGATTTCAAAACCTTCGTCAGCCATGGCCTTCATCTGACGAAAGGTCAGGTACCAGTCCTTGCGCGTTTTGAAGGAATCAAAGTCGCAGACATAAAACGACCCGTTGAATCCAAGCGCCTTCAGGATCGGCACCACCACCGCATACCCGCTGGCAGGCCCGTCGTCGAACGTGAGCACCACAATCTTATCCGGGACCGGCTTCCGGAGAACCCCGGCCGGATCGTCCACCTTTGCGGGCTCCGCCCGCCCGACCGCCATACCCGCAGCCAGCACCGCAGCCATCATCATCGTCTTCTTCATAACGTTTCCTTGCACTCCAAACTATTCCTCTTTGTTCTGTAAAAAGTTATCCCTTCGTTTGTTCAGGTTGTCCCATGCGGCGGGCTTACTGATTCTTCAAGACCCCTTTGCCCTTAACAAACTGAGGGGCATTCTCCGCGCTGCATGTTCCTTCAGGTTGCACCTTCCCGTCAAGATAGAGCTTGGCGATTCGTCTCTCACCCTTAAAATTCAGCTCCAACCTTGCACCTTCAGAAAGATAGACGTCGGTCTTATCCCCAAGACTTTGCACACTCGCGATCGACAGCGTGCCTTGCTTCACGGTTGTCGGACCGGTATACGTGTTGGTGCCGGAGAGCACCCACGTGCCCGTGCCGGATTTCGTGACAGAAATGACCGCTTTGCCCGCGCGGTCATAGGGGTTGAAGATATTGCCCGCGATCTCACCTGTTCCGGCGGTGGAACCCGTGAGCACGAGGGTCTTGTCGGCGCCGTAGCCTGAGATCACAAATGTGCTGGTCAGTTTCAGCAGGCCGGTGCCGGATTGATCAAAGGTCACGGCTGCTTTCTTTCCTGCAAAATTCATCACGCGGTCGGAGATCTCGCCTGCACCTGTATAAATCAGGGCGCACTCGCCGGCCTTCCCTTCCTCGCCGATGACGATCTCGCCGGCCTCAATGTCCAGCGGCGCACCCAGGCTGCCGCAGGCCTTGGCCTTCCCTTTGGTGAAGCTGTTGAGCGAAGTAACGCTCAGCGCACCGCTTTCAAGAATTGTCTGGCCGGTGTAGGTGTTCTTGCCTGAGAGCTGCAAGGTGCCAGCCCCGCATTTCTTGAGCAGGAACGCGCCGCCGCCAGGACCTTTTGAGTCCGGGATGTTCGCCGAAACCGTGACCGGCTCATTGGCATTGACGGTATCCAGGCACAAAGCCGAACCGGCCATCAGGCCATTACTATTGACCGATGCGGTAAGATTCTTGAGAAGAATGCCAGTTTGTTCACCCGTGAATTCACCCGGGCCGCCCGCGCTGATCACCAGCGTGGCTGCAGGATGAACGCTGATTTTCGCCGGGATCCATTGCGCCGTATCCGCGTTGTAAAGGGCCGCTGCTTTTTTTACGAACAGTTTCGCCTGATGAACCGTGGTCGGGCCGGTGTAGGTGTTGACGCCCCAGAGATACACCGTGCCAAAGTTAATCCTCCCGAAGGCGCCCTGAATACCAATCTCCGTAAGGCCGCCGGGCCCGCTGATGCCGCCGCTCTTGTTATTCAGATTCAAATTATACCCGTCAATCTCCGTAATCCCGTTCAGGGTAATGGGGCCGTTCCAGGTGAAGTTGCCTTCGATCGTGCCCCCGTTCAAAATCAGGGCGTTGGTGCATACACCGCCGCATGGCGTGAGGGTGGCGCCCTCATTCAGGGTTACCGGCCCGGTTCCCAGCGTCCCCGGCTGACCATTCGACCAGCCATCCATGGCAAGCGTCCCGCCATTGATAACGGTTCCGCCGCTATAGGTGTTGGACGAATTGATGATGTGCAGGGGGCCGCCATCATTGACGATCAACCCGCCGGGCCCTGAGATCAAGCCGCCGATTATCAGACGGGCGGAAGGACGCGAGTAATTGAATCCAAACGAATTCACCGTGACGTCAGACGCGAGGCTGATGGGCAGGTTAATCCTGTCCTCTGTGAATATTGAATTCTGATTGATGCTCGGCTGTGTGCCGGTGAACGTTAGGCCTTTGCCGGTAAGCATCAGGGCATTCCCCTGGCCAACGCGGAGATTGAGCTGGTTAATCCGGAATCCTTCTTCCATATCTTGCGTGACATCATATTTTCCGGCCTGGTTGAAGTTGAGGACATAGTCCGGCTGTCCCGCCGCGACCGGCGCGGAGCCGTTGGACAAATTGTTCGACCATTTGGAGCCGTCGCTCCAGTTGCCGGCTTCAGCCTTTTTCCAGCTAAACACGTTTTGCTTGTCCGCGCTGATCGCCTTCACGAAGGGGGCATTGGTGGTCAGCATGTTTTTGTTAACGGTGGCCTTCTTCTCCGGCGCGGGATTTGCCTTAGCGGCCTTGACAAGCACACCACAGGGCTTGTCGTCCTTGTTGGTCAGGAAGGGGTCTTCGGCTTTGACTTCGTTCGCCGTGGGCGGAAGTTTGGCGGCTTTTACCGGATCGATATAATCGGCAAGGTCGCGCATGGCGATGCACGTGTAATTGTTGTCCTTCAAATACTGCATCATCACCTTGAAGGTCGCAGGCTCGACGCCTACTGAAGAATGCTCCATGTCAGGTACGCCATGGAAGCAATAGACGACCACCCTGCCCTGGCAGGCCTGCTGCGCCTGTTTGACAAAGGCCTCGAGCGGGAGGCGCTCCGTGATCGTAAATGAAGAGACATCAAAGGGATGATCAACCGTCGGCCTGTAGGGGCGCTCATGTCCGCCGCGGCCGAACAAATACCCATGCTTCGCCAGGTCAGGGCAAATCTTCCAGACCACACCATAGAGCGGCCAGCAGACGGTCGTCATCTTCGGGCCGTTATTCGCAAACAGCTCGTCCTCCATGGCCAGATAGTTATCCAACCCCCCTCCATGGCCAACGGTGTGGTTGCCGATCTCAAACCCCTGGCGGTCCAGCCCGATCATCTGCCGCCAGGTCATGTACCAGTCTTTGCGCGTCTTGAAAGAATCAAAGTCGCACACGTAAAACGTGCCGTTGAATCCCAACGCCTTCAGTATCGGCGCAACAACCGTATACCCGCTGGCGCAGCCGTCATCGAAGGTGAGCACCACCAGCCTGTCGGGTATCGGTTTTTTGAGCACACCGGCCGGATCGTCCACCTTGGCGGGCTCCGCCCGGCCGGCAGCCGCGCAGATTGTCAGCGCCGCACCCAACAGTACTTTCCTCAACTTCATGCCCGTCATCCTATCACATGCCCACGACCCGATCAAACACGGGTGTGATTCCGCGGGTGTGATTCACTAGCCACGATTACGAATGGAAGCGTTACCTCATAATCCTAATCGTAATCTTAATCCTGATCTTAATCGTTCAAGAAAGTTACCCCTGTGCTTGTTCCCGCTCCGCGGGCGGGGGGCTTGCCTACTGCTGGACCCACTCGCGGATGCGGCGGATCTCCCAGCGACCCGGCTGCCACATCTTGCAGCGGCGGCCGTAGGCGTCGAAGGTCTCGACCCAGTTCCCCTCGATCCAGGTGCGCTCCTCGCGCTCCTGCCAGTAGCCGCTCTGCACGACCACCGGAGGCGGTGCCGGCACATAGACCACCCGGGGGGCCGCATACACCACCGGAGGCGGCGCATAGACCACAGCCGGCGGACAGGCAGGCCGCATCACATAGCCGCGCCCGTAGCCTTCATAGTGACCGTAAGCGCCCCCGTGCCCATGGCCTCCGTTGTTCATCCCGAACGAAAAGAAATTGCCGGCCCCGGCGCCGATGCCCAATCCGAAACTCACGTGGTCCGCCTTCGCCGGCGTTGCCGCCAGCAGCCCTGACATCGCGACCATACCGAAAAACGCCCTTTTAACCGTGTTGTTCATTGGCTCCGCCTTTCCGACGCCCGCGGGCATTTTTACGTCCCGCGTGACCGCGTCTCTTAAACAAGCGAATTAAACGGACGATTAAAACTTTTATTGCCGCCCTTCCATAAAATATCGTCTTTCGTTTGTAGCGACGCCGTGAGGCGTTGTTTGCACCAAATCGAAGATGGGGCCCCGCTTTTCCGCTTGGCCTCCACTGCGTTGACCCGCTACACTACCGTCATTGCTTTTCAAGGAGTCCTTTGATGAAACCGCTTTTTATTGTGATGTCTGCGCCTTCCGGCGCAGGCAAGACGACTTTGTGCGACCTGCTGTTGCAAAGCTACCCCGAAATCTGTTACTCGGTTTCCTGTACCACCCGCGAGCCGCGTGTGAACGAAGAGGACGGAGTCGATTACCATTTCCTCTCGGTCGAGACCTTTAAGAAGTTGATTGCCGAAGGAAAATTTCTCGAATACGCACGGGTCCACGACAATTACTACGGCACGCTGAAAGCGCCGATCTGCGAGGTGTTGCGTGAGGGTCAATGCATGTTGCTCGACATCGATGTGGTCGGCGCCGAGCAGGTTCGCAACCATGTGGCAACCCTGCCCGATGACGACCCGATGAAGCGCGGCTTCATCGACATTTTCATCAATCCGCCCTCGTTAGACGAGTTGGTGGCGCGGCTGGAACACCGTGCGACCGATTCCCAAGCGGTCATTGACAAACGTGTCCGCAACGCGGAGAAGGAGATGGATCGGGCGAACGAGTACATGTACCAAGTGACGAACGACGATCTCAACACCGCCTTCAAGCGTCTGTGCGACATCATCAACGTCAAAGCGGAACTCATCTGAACTTATTCCGGCCCGCAGAGCCGCCCCTTACAGGAGAAACGTCATGGCCACTATCCTACTCGGCATCACCGGCTCAATCGCCGCCTACAAGGCGTGCGAACTGACGCGGCTGTTCGTCAAAGACGGACACCGCGTCCACGTCATCATGACGCAGGCCGCCACGCGCTTTGTGGCACCGCTGACCTTCCGCACGCTCTCTCGCAACCCTGTCGCAGTCGACCTGTTCGACGAGCCGGACGAGTGGATTCCCGGCCACATTTCATTCGCTGAGCGCGGCGACGTGCTGGTCATCGCGCCCTGCAGCGCCAACGTGCTTGCCAAACTCGCGCACGGACTGGCCGATGATCTGCTGACGGCCACCGCGCTGGCCACACAAGCACCGCTCGTACTCGCGCCGGCCAT
>CAZXVN010000399.1:0-14723 GCA_964643945.1 uncultured Lentisphaeraceae bacterium
ACCTTGACGCCCTCTTTGAGCAGCAGGTAGATTTCGCGGTTCGCGGCCTCCAGGCTCATGGCAGAGCGGTCGCGGGTGAGCTCGTCCAGGGCAAAGCTGATAGAGTCCGGCGGCACGCCCTTGTTCAGCCGGGTCAGGGCAGCGCGCAGCCGGGCCGTCAGCACCGCCTCGCCCTTGGTTTCGCGGCCCAGCGTGCCGTCCGCGCCGAAGGTTTCCTCCAGCGCGGACAGCGTGACCCAGCCAAGCTCCGCGAAGAGTCCGATGGCGGGCTGCTCGACTAGCTGGTCTTCTGTGTAGGGGTGTGGCATTGAGGTTACGGGTTAAAGGCCTGTTCCGCGAAGCAACGCGGACACCTGCATGAACGCATCAGTCTGAACCTGTGCAGGCGTCATTTCACCAAGTGCTTCCGAATCCTCCATGAACCGGCGGACCGTCTGCGGCCCGAAGTCGTCCTCGTGCCGGAACTTAGCGGCAATGTGTTCATACCCCTTGCGGGCTACGGGATTATTGAGCAATCTGCGGCACTCCGCAGCGAGCGCTTCAAGGCCGCCCGCAGAGTTGCGTATCGCGAAGTAGATGTCGTAGGCATCCTTTTTCTTATCACGTCCAACAAGCGCATACCCCTTCATCACCAGCAGAGCCGGGATAGAGGCGACGAGCAGTTCCACCTTGTTTAGCCGGCCATCAGGCATCCTTCCCTCAAGCGTTTGCGTCACATGCTCGCTCAGCGCGATCTCCCCGCCTGTCGCCCTCTGGACGCGAAGCCCCTCGATCCGCTTGTGCTTGTTGCGATCCCCCCTCGCCTCGCGCGGCATCAGCAAGTCAACGAGAACGGCGACGGGTTCGCCCTTATCGGGCTGCACCCAACGGCGAAGCTGGAACGGCTTCAAGTCCTCTCCGTTCCGCTCATACCCTTTCTTCTCCAAGGCTTCGACCAAGGTCGCGTATTCACCGTCGGCCAGCGCGTCGGGGTCGAGGTCGATGTCAATGTCCAGCGTGCCGACATGCTGCGGCCGCGCATGACCGAGCAACAGCCAAGGCACGGCACCGCCAACGATGACAAACTTGTCCCGCCATGCGCCCAGCACCTGACCGATTTCGATCAAGACAGAGTAGACAGCCTGTACGCCCCGGTCGTGGTAATCGGTGGCCTTGTCCGGTTCGCTCACGAAGATGTCCCCCCTTTCCATGCCGGCAATAGCTTCTCGCGCATCAAGTGGTCGGCGGCCTCGGCTCCGCGCTCACCGCCCGCGCTCACATCAAGCCACGTTTGGACTAGCCCGCTGCACCACAGGCCCGGCGACGCCTCCACCCGCCCGGCGAAGACATCGTCCTCCCTCGGTTCGAAGATGACGATATTTTCGCCCCGCTCCACAGGCTGTAACTTCAGATGCCGCTTCAATACGTCAACCCCCTGTTTGTCCGCATAGAAGAACCGGGTCGCCTGCCGGGCGTAAGGCGCATACCAAGCCGCAGCCGAGTACGACGCCAGCACGGCGTGGGCGCCCGAGTCTGCTTCAGCCAGCGCTGCCCGTATAGCCTCCTCCAGCGCGTGACCGTGCAGCAGCGTGTAGGCGCTCGTGCGGGAGAGCGGTCTCGGCGCGTAGGACGCCTGCCAGTCCCGCGCCAGCTCCTCCGGCTTGCTCACGCGCAAGCCCCCGCTCTCTGCAACGGCCCACTGGCGGTCGATCAGCAGCTTCCGGACATTGCTCACCTGGCCGAGGCTCACCCCTGCCGCTGTCACCAGCTCCACCACCTTCCACGCCCGCAGGGGCGGCGTCAGCAGGATCCGCAGCACGCGCTCCGCCTTGGCGGTGAACAGCGAGCGCAGAAGCCTCCGCTCCCGAAACGGGTTCCCGGCCGCTTGCCGCTCGATGTAGACGTGATCGAACGACAACAGCGCGTTTCCGGCCAAATCGGCATAGCCGAGCCCGGACTCGGTGCAGAGGCATGCCGACTCAGCCGACAAGAACGGTGCTACCATGACCCCGTAATAAGGTTTCCCGTGGGCCTTGCCGAGGATGTTCTGAAGGAGAAGCCGTGCGTTCAGCACGTTGCGGGGTTGCCCTTGCATCAGGCCCTCCACAACCAAGGTGCAGTCCCGTCCGCCCGCCTCCAACTCGACCAGCCAGTCGGCGCGTTGCTCGGCAACCGCGCATTCCCGCCGGATACGCCGCACCTTCAGGAACGGCACACGCCCCAGCAGTTCCAGCAGCAGCGCCTCCGCCTGCCGCCGAAACTCCTCGTCTTTCAGTATTTTCGCCTTTTTCATCGCACGTTGAAAATACCTCTTCCCTATGGCACCGTCAAGCCGATTTCACTTAAAATAGACTTTTCACCGCTCGCTGAAATGATCATATAAAATGAAATAAACGCTGGACCTTTTCTATTGCCGCTTTCTACTTAAATAAGAAATCTTTGTAATGTAGCCACTTATGACTATAGCATGACAGCCGCTCAATTAAACCGGGCGGGTGGCCAACCTCATCATTCAGCCATTCTGAGCCTGCTCCGCCAACCCTCACCGGCCTGCCCATCGCCCAATTCATCGTCTCACGTTGCGAACACTATAACGCACCCCAAACGCCCAGCGCAAGCCTCACGTCGGCAACGCTGCCGCCTCGTTAATGACCACTCCGGTGCCCAGCCAAGTTCCGCTAACAGCCCGATGGCGGGCTGTTCGACAAGCTGGTCTTCTGTGTGGGGTGGAGCATGGCGTGATTTTACTGTAGTCCAAGCTTTTGCTTGGCTTCGGCAATGAATTCAGCTACACCGTGATTCATTTGAACCTCATAATCCCGGCGAAGTCGTTTGAAGAGTGCGTCGAAAATCAGCGGACTCTTTCTGCGATTTTCAAGAATCTCGTCCTGAAGCCCTCGTGACCTTGCGGTGATTTCGGACTCAGGCTCGGCGGCAAGAGCGTCACCCCAAAGGCGTTCAGCATGTTCTTTGAGTTTATCGAGGCGTGTGGCTGCTTCCATCTGTTCGGTGAATTGGCGGTATCCAATCAACAACGCCGGGAATAGTGGTGTTGTGACCTTAAGCACGAAGTCCTCGATTGTGAGTCCATTACCCATTGCAAGAAACAACACCGCGAGGAAAATGGCGACGACGCAAAGGATAATGGCAATTGCGTAGCGACGGCGCTGCTTTGCGTCCCACCAGCAGTTTGACCTCTGACAAACCAACCGGGCGACATGTAACGGCAAACAATCAACATCCTTCGCATACCAGTCTGACAGCGGGGGCATGGATAAGGCCCAAGACTTGTATTTGTCCGCTTGCTCCTTGACCAACTCCGGGTCGGGGCGTTTTCCCGCTTTGAGTTCGTCCCAAGGCAAACTGAGAACGTCGCAATCGAAAGACTCCTGAACTCGCGCTGCGGTGTTTCGCAAACGCTTTTGCCACGGCGTTAGCCACATGACATCGCACAATGTCACCAAGATTCCCCACAAGGCAGCAAATGCTTTGAGCGGCGGATACATTATAACGGAAAACGCCAAAACGACCGTAATTGGGGCACTGATAAACAACTGCCAGCCGAAAATAGTTTTCGCTGTCGAGTAGAGCTGCCGCTGCGCCGCTAAACGCTGCAACTGCCGCTCAGAGTTTTGCTCTGTGGAAATTGAGTTCATTCAGCGGTAGTAAGTTGGGAACTCGTTATTGTAGAGGAATCGCCAGTAGTCAAACGCCTCTGAGATGTTTCCCTTTTGCGAAAGTTCAAGCGCCTTCTCAGCCCGAGTTGCTGCTGTTTCCAATTTAGATAGCGCATCCTCTTTCATCGCTTGGGTCTTGCAGGCAGGAATGTAACCAGAGATACCCATGGGGTCTTGCATGTCCGCAAGGCCACAGTCACGGAGTTGGCACAAAACGCGTTTGACGTCCCACTCGTAAATTATGGTTTTCTCATCGCTGGCGTATTTTGCCACGCGCAACTCAAGATAGAACGACGAGATCGGGACTTGGCGAAAATACTTCCACGCTTTGATGAATCGAATCAGCGGTTTGACTTTGCCGTTCAGCTTATTGTCCACAGAGCGAACGTAGTCGTTGTGGGCGTCAGGGCATGCTTTCATCCACCCATCCGCGCAATCGGGAATGTCGTAAACCTTGTAGCCGTTGCTGTCTCTGACGTAGTCAGCAGGAACGACTTCATGCTTCTCTGCGGCAGAGTTCCCAAACGGGCACACCACCGCCGGGCAACTCACTCGCACGCCGGTATTGGGGAAGCGCGCATCTAGGGAATCGCGAACTTTTTGGAGTGAGTAATTCGAACTCTGGCTAAGCTTCTCGGTGGGCAGACACGCGAGGTAATCCACGTCACTGTAGCCTGAAATGCTAGTGCCGTTTCCGAATGATCCAATTCGCGTGAAACGCTTCACTGTCTCGAAATCAAGCTTTAGGCGAGTTTCGATTGAATAGCGGTGGCTTTTCGCAGCCTCCGTTTCATAGTCACTCGGCGTCAGCTTCGTAAGGAAGTCCCGAAACCCTTCGTCAATTGTGCGCGGCATTGTTGTCCTTTGTTTTAAGTGAAATCTGCCCCGACAGCAGACGCGGCAACAACAGGTCGCGCGTCAGGCGGAGGTTGGATAGTTTGGAGGAGAGGACGCTGATGCTCTCGAACATCGCGGCAATGCCTGTAATCAACTTAGCGCGGAGTGCGTCGTCCTTGGGGAGAATCAGGTGCTCCTCCTTGGCAAACTTCTGCGCTTGGAAGTTGCCGATACCGTTGGCCGCGACATTCTGGTAATACTCCATCCGTGCGTCCTCACGCAGGCGGCGGAAGTGGAGGTGCACGATCGGAGCGAGGCGCGGGTCATGCAGGCGAAAGACTTTGCAGAAGCTCGCAGCGACCGCGTCGCGTCCGATGCGAGCAAGAACTCTGGAATCCACGAGGAGCGTCGTGCCGATGCACCGGCTCTTGGCGTTGATGGAGTTTTCCACTATCACGTCGCCGGGGCGGAGGCTGCGCGATTTCAGGCTGGCAGGTTTGATGTAACGGACGGGAGCGCGAAGCCGGCCGCCGTAGGCGACTTCATCAAAGTCCGTACCACGAACAATGGTGACTTCAGCCGATTCCGTTTCGGTCGTTTGATCTGAACCCCAGTCGCCGCCGGTCATTGATGCCAGCAACGTCTCGAAAGGAATTACCTCCCAGCCCTTTGGGATCTCGCCGAGCGGCGAAGGAACAAGCTTGACCTTCTCGTGCCCTGGAAATTTGAAGTGGACGAACCATTCGCGGTAGAGGGTGCGGACCATCGATTCCAAAATCTTAATGCGCCGCTGGCTGTTCTCCATCAGCTCGTCGTAGGCCGACAGGATGCCCGCTATCCGCTGTTGCACCGGCAAAGGGGGAAGCTCTAAAGGTTCTCGCTCCGAGAAAGTCGTCCATTGGAAACGAGCCACGCCGGTATGCTGTGTGTGATAAGCGTGCATCAGACCGGAGGCGTAAAGATGCTGGAGATACCAGAACATGAACACCGGGTCGCAAAGCTCGGTGTTGAAACGGATGAAGCGACTGAAGCTCGCACAGGTGAAAGGAAGCTCCGAACGCGAGAATAACTGCGGACGAAGCAAAACCGTCCGACCGGTGATTTGATTCTTCGTTCCACCCGCCGCTTCAATAATCACATCCCACGGCTGGAGAAGTTTTCTGTCCGCGTGTCGTTTTGCAATATGCCGACGCGGAGTGCTGGTGGTCGAACCGAAACGAATGTCCTCGAAGTCCGTTCCACGGATGGCAAGCATCTCAACAGAATCGTCGAACGGTTCGCCCTTTCCCCATTCTCCGTCCTTTGATATCGCGATGAGGTCTTTCAGAACGCACTCCATCCTCACGCCTCCAGGAGCTCCGCCACGTTGCCGGCGATGGTCTGTTCGAGTTCGCGTGCCTGGGCGTTGAGGGTTTCGAGCTCCTCGTTCAGTTCTTCCAATTGCTCCTTGAAGTCCTCGTCGCTCACGGCCTCGCCTGCGGCCACGCCCACGTAGCGGCCGGGGTTGAGCGACCAGCCCTGCGCCTCGATCTCCTTGAGCGCGGCGGCCTTGCACAGGCCCGCGACGTCGGCGTAAGCGGGCTTCTTGCCGAAGACCTCTCCGATCTTGGCGCGGGCCTCGTCCCCGCCCAGCGTGTAGTCCAGGGCCTCTCCCCGGTAAAGCCGCACCACGTTTGCGAGAAACCCGATCTGCGCGGGCGTCCATTCGCGGTGGGCGCGGTCCACCTGCCGGTAGATGTGGCGGGCGTCGATGAAGAGGACCTTGTCGGCCTGGACGGACTTGCCCTTGCCCTTGTCCAAAAACCAGAGGGTGCAGGGCAGCGTGACTGTATAAAACATGTTCGGGCCGACGGCGACCACCGCGTCCACGGCGCGGCTTTCGATGAGCTGGCGGCGGAGCTCCTGCTCGGAGGAGCGGGCGTCGGAGGCGGAGTTGGCCATGACGAAGCCGGCGCGGCCCGCTGGGTTGAGTGACGAATAGAAGAGCTGGATCCAGAGGTAGTTGGCGTTGTCGGTGCGCGGCAGGCCGAAGGGGAAGCGGCGGCCCTTGCCGACCATGTCCTTCAGCCGCTCCTTGTCCACGGCGTTGACGTTGAACGGAGGATTTGCGAGGACGAAGTCGAAGCGGCCCGTGGCGTCGTGCGGGTCGTCGTAGTAGCTGTTGATGTTGCCGCCGTGCCTGATCTCGCCTTCGAGGCCGTGGACGGCGAGGTTCAGGCGGCAGAGGCGGCCGGTCTCGTCGGTCTTCTCGACGCCGTGGATGGAGAGCTCGTCCGCCGGGTTCTTCTTGTGCTCGGAGACGAAGCGGGCCGACTGCACGAACATGCCGCCGGACCCGCACGCGGGATCGAGGATGCGCCCGCGGTAGGGCTCGATGACTTCGGTGAGCAGGCGCACGATGCTGACGGGGGTGTAGAACTCGCCGCCGCCCTGGCCCTCGCTCATGGCGAACTCGCCGAGGAAGTACTCGTAGATGCGCCCGAAGGCGTCGTAGTCGAGCGTGGCGGGGATCTCGGAGACCTTCTTGAGCAGCTCCTTGAGGAGGGTGCTGGTGAAGAGGTTGTAGGTCTTGGGCAGGACGCCGGCGAGTTGCGGGTTGTGCTTCTCGATGTCGCGCATGGCGGCGTTGACCTTTGCGCCGATGTTCTCGGCCTCTGGCCGGCGGAGCAGGTAGTCGAACCTGGCCTCGGCGGGCAGGTAGAGGATGCCCTCGGCGTGGTAGGCGGCGGGCTCGTCCACGCGGCTGCCGCGGCGGGCGGAGGCGCCGGCTTGCTCCAGCCTGGCGCGCTGGGCGGCGAAGCGGGCTTCGGCGAAGCGCAGGAAGATCAGGCCCAGCACGGGCGCCGAGTATTCCTGGGACTTGAGCCCGGAGTTGGCGCGGAACTGGTCGGCGGCGTCCCAGAGACGTTTTTCCAGCGCGGCGTTGGCGGTGTCTTTTTCGGTCGGTGCGGTCCAGTTCATAACGTATTCGGATTCGTGGTCAACGTCGATGTTGACATTTGCATGACTTTAGACCAAACCGCACCTGACGGCAAGGGGATTCAACGGCTATTCTTGATTGATTCTTGGTTGGGGCAGCGTATCCGGCCGGCATCGTTTCGCCAACATTCTCCGGATAATTTCGGTTTTGACCACTGGGCCGATTGGGCCGGTTTCCGTCGAGCAGGAGACTCCTACTCTGCAAACCGTGAAAACCGTGGGCCGGTAATCTTTCAGAGGCCCGATAATCGGCCCGATTACCGGCCCACCTGCCGGCCCAATCCAGCCATACACCAGCCCAGCTTACTAAATATATCGCACACAAATATGATTTTTGATTGCATCTTTTGCCCCCTCTCGTATATACAACGGTTCAGCCCCAGCGTAGTCGCCTTTCCACTTTTAACAGGGAGCGTTGAAAAATGAGCGGATATGTCTTGCTGAACACGGCTGTCAAGTACCGTATGGCGGATGTAAAGGGCGCGGCGAACCCCGGTGGGCAATTGGCGAACATTCTGGAGCAGATTGAAGCCGAGGCGAAGCTTTCGAATACGCTTTTGAAGTATTTGGATGGAAAAGGTTTCTTTGCGCTCATGCGCCTCGGGGCTAGAAAAATCACGTATGCTGACTATCTCCCGATTGCCGAACAGGAACAGGCCGCACGGATAGGTGCCGCAGCGGAGGTTGAACGTCGGGAGCGAGAGCGTGTGGAACGTGAATGGAGGGCTCTCGATCAGCAGCGCGAGGCTGAACAGCGTGCGCGAATGATTGACCCACGTTATCAGGCTAAGATCCGCGAGGATGGACTGCGGGAGCAATACGGGCTGGATTGTTTTATCGACCGTGAGGATTACCCAAAGATTATGGGTCTCGTGCGAAGTCTTGATAAGGGTATCCGGATCCAGGAGGAAGATTATGTCTGGCTGTCAACCCACGGTGGAGAGAACTACGATCGTTACTTGACCTCAGAATTAGAGTCGCGCTATCACGCGATCGAGGCGGAATTTTTGGTCTCCGAGTTCAAGCGGACAGGCGATCCGTGGCACGCAGTCAATGCGAGTAGCCTCTTCCGAAAGTGCGGCCAGCCTGGCCCGGCCGAGAAATTGCTGGGCGGGATCGACGTGTCACGCATTCGGGAGGCAAAACTGAAGTCAGCGCTCTACACGACCAACGGCGGTGTGAAACGCGACTTGGGAGATCTCGCTGCGGCGTTTGAACTAGGCGGCCAAGCCCACGCCCTGACGCCGCGTGACTTTCGGCCATGCACGCTGCTCGGCGCCGTGTGCTACGAGCGGGGCGACTGCGAGCAAGGTCGGGCGTGGTATGACAAAGCGGTGGAACGAGGTTTCGATGAGGCCGCGGTGGATGGGGAACTGCGGAGCATCTTCCGGCGGCTGGATCCGCAGAAGCGGGATGGGATGCGTGAACATTTGCTTGGCTTGGATCCGATACGTTATAAGTGGGCAGCTTCGGACGTCAAGCCGGCACGCCAGCCCGGTCGGGGACTGCTTCACCAGACTCCAAAGTCATTTTGTCTTTGAACTAAGCCGAACCCTATGGCCTCTTTCGAACAGCACTGTGCCGATTGCCGCCGTGAACTCGGCGAACCCTTTCCGCATGTCCACCAATGGCTGGACGCGCTGTTCAAGGTGATCGGGCCGAAACACCGGTCCGTCCGGCATCATGCCGGCGGTGTAGAGCAGGTCCGTAAGGCGTGGGGTGAACGTGCCGCCCGTGCCGCCGAGATCCACATCAAACGCGATTACGGCGGCGCGGTGCCCAGTGAGGAAGACGCGCAGATGGTGAGCATGTTTGGGCCGAAGGCAAAGGAGTAGCAGAGTACGGCTGAAAAAGGGCGTGGCAAAACCGAAACCAAAAGTCCCATCAAGGATCTGCCGGTGCGACTTCCCGGCCAGTCAGCTCGCGAGCATTTCAACAACTTTATTGAAGACAGCCTTCTGTTTCCGATCATGTTCGCCGGCTTCTTGCTATTGCTGGCGGCACTGGAATGGTATGGCGCTTTGATGAAGACGCCAAGGATGCCATGGCTTTTGACGATCATTGCGTTTCTGGCGGTCGCATGGGCTGTTTGGCGCATCCGAGGGGCGTACTATAAAGCCTTGCCCCTCCGGCTTGGAATCACCGGGGAGGAGGCGGTCGGGCAATTCCTTGAGGCGCAACTCCGACCGCTGGGGTGCCAGGTGCTGCACGACATCCCCGCCGACGGTTTCAACGTCGACCACGTGGTGATTGGCCCGACCGGCGTCTTCACAGTTGAGACCAAGACGCACAGCAAGCCAGCCAAAGGCGCCAGCAGCATCAAGTATGACGGTGAATCTGTCTATGTGAACGGTTTCAAGCCCGACCGTGATCCTGTTGTGCAGGCAAAGGCACAAGCCCGCTGGCTATTCGACCTTCTCGAACGTTCCACAGGCCGCAAGGCCTTCATCCAGCCCATCGTGGTCTACCCCGGCTGGTTCGTGGAACCCCAGCCTCCCAAGGCTGATGTGTGGGTTCTGAACGAGAAGGCATTGCCCACCTTCATAAACAACGCCCGCGGATGCAATCTGACCAACGAGGACGTCCACTTGCTGGCCTACCATCTGGCCATGTACGTCATCTCCAAGGGGCGGAAACAGTGAGCGCGTTATGCTGGCGATGTCTATCGGACCGACAAAGATGTTGCGAGGCCTATTCCCGGCCAGTTTCCTAGAATCTCGCAGCGCCCATTCAGGTCCGGCTCCGGACATGCAAAGGGGTTCCGCGGTACCGGAAAACGGTCAGTGCGTACCGGTTTTCAGCCCGTACGTACCCGTTTCCCGGTGTTGGGGACTTGAAATCGTGGTACAGGTACTCGTTATTATGGGCGGCTTCCGGTTCAAGAGCCCCGTTTTTCTGTACGGGAACGGCAGTTTCTGGTACGAAGCCGGCAGTTTCCTGTACGCGGGCGTGGATTGCGGTACGCTTTTCCCGCGGAACCGGGAGGGTCATCAACGCCCGATCGCATTTCATTCGTTGGCCACGTCTTTCGTCTTCAGTCCAAAAACAAGAGCGCCTGACGGGATTCGACCGGGTAACGGCCCGGGAGAAACCGGCCCGATCGGCCCAGGGTTTTAAATCGGAGGCTGGGGCATCGGATCGATCCCGGTGGACGTTACCCGTTCTTCTTTAGTCATCTCAGCCCTTTCAGTCCCCTCTGATCAGGATGATGTGGTTTTGGGCCCTTGACGTGGTCAACACCCTGCAGGAAGAACAGCCGTGAAACAAACCGCAGGCATCCCGCGCAACAAGTCGCTGATCCACTAACCAACTGGAAGATCGTCCGGTCCGGCCTATTTCCGCAACCGATAGAAGCGGCATGCCCCGTCGGGTGTCAACGTGACCATGAGGACATCGCCCTCGGACAGGGGGGGCGCAGCGACAGGTTCCCACCCGGCACCCGCGCCCAGCGTGGGTGTGGTTTCCAGTTGGAAGTCGCTGGCCCATGCCGGCCAGGACAATTGAACCTGCCCCCCCGCGCAGACGATCTGCAGTCCCGGCAGATCCGTGAAGTAATTCAGCGCCCTAAAGATCGAGGTGTGGCCGTCGGCGTCGTACACGCTCACGTCGTTCTCGAACGAGCCGGAGGCTGTCGGGGTGGTCATGACCACGATCCACGCCCAACCGCCAGGGGCCAGGTTGCCGATGTTCCAGACCACAAAGTCTTCATAGATGCCACACGTCCCCCGGTTGAACGTCGCCGAATCCACCTGCACGCCCGTAGCCACTGAAAACAGGAATTGCACGCCCGTCGCCTGCTTTGATCCGCTGTTTGTGACCACCATGAAACAAGGGAAACTGATACCCACCGGCACCGGACTTGAAGCCGTGTTGACCGTGAGGCCCACGAGCGGACCGGTCAGGATGCGGATGGTGGCATCGGCACTTGCCGGCGGCGATTCCACGCAACCGGCGTTGTCATGCGCCGCGCTATAAAAACCATAGGTGTGCCCCTGCTGGCCCGTGAAAACCGCCGACACGAAAGCCGTATCGCTCAACCACGCCGTCCACGCGCCGCCGTTGTCCTGCACGTAGATATTGAAACCGGCGACACCGGAACCGCCCTCGCTGTCGCTCCCGGACCACGTGACCGTGAACGACGGTTGCGCGGATGTGGCCGGAAGCGCGGATACGCGACTCGCCGGAGGAACGGCGTCGATGGTCACGCGCGCCTGTTTGTTGGAGTCGGTGCCGGCTCCCGGATCGTGCGGGTCAACCTGGTCGGTGGAAATGGCTGGTTGCCCGTCGAACGAAATCAGGGCCACGTTGCGAATTTCAGTGCCCGTAACAAGATTCGTTCTGCCATGGATAATGTAGCTAACGTGACCTTGTCCCCGTCCGGTGCCGTCCTCGGGAGGCAGAAAGCCGATATCTACGGGCGGCGGAAGGCCGTTCGAGGGATCGATCGACCGGAACGTTGCATACACTTGGCCGTTCGCAAGCTGAATGCCCGCTTCGATCTGGACTTCAAAGTCCATGCCAAGGTAGGTCACTGGCACAGTAGCCTCGAAATGCTGCATGTTCGGCGGCATGGTAATCATGTGGTCACCCCAACCGAGATCAGCCAACTGGAAGGTGCTCAGGTCAAAGTTGGCACTCAGTTGGTCGGTAATGACGACCTGCTGGGCCGGCGCCGCTGCATTTGTAGCATTCTCAAAGTCCACACGATACGAGAACGCTTGGCTGGCCGTGACGTATCCTGGCTGGCCAAATCCGGCTGGCCCGGTTTTCTGGTTGGGGTCTAAAGGGCCCCTACTGCTGCTACTACCGCCGCCACCGCCGCCGCCGCCACCACCGCCACCGCCGCCACCACCACCGCTACCGCCGCCACCGCCACCGCCTTCGCCCCCAGTTTCGAGTCCGTTTATGATTCCCAAAGGGCCGGCTGCCATAACAGATCCACCATTGATGTCACCGCCCATCCCTGTCGGCCCGGCTAGACGAAAGTCGGGGTACTGACTATTCAAGTTAAGAATCGTTTCCATTTCGGCCATACCCGGAATCTTGCCCAACACATATTTCAACGTTTGTTGTAGGAACTTATGTCCCGTCGGATCAACGGCATTTGGCCCGCTATTGCGCACGTACCTGTATAGGTTTATATCATCGCTAATTCCCATGGGATCTTCTGTCATAAAACGCCCCATCCGCATACGAAACCAGCGAGCACGCATGAAGGACAGGTCGTTCCCCTCGTTCATGACGCCAAACTCTCCTACGAACCGGAAAGTGTTATCTATAGTTTGTGCCATATATAGTTGAGAGCCGAACGGCCCGTAAGAGTACTTGTTAATAATGGCACCGGCTGACGTGACCAACTGTTGCACGTTGCCAATCTCATCGAACGCATAGTATCCTTGTTCATTGATGATATCCGACCGCGATAACAGCCCGAAGCCCTGGACATAGCGGACATTGAGGTTCCCTGAACCGTCGTATTCCCCAACGACATTGCCTAATCCGATCGGGTCGACAATGTAATGCGTGAATGTGACGCCCTCTCTGCCACCTACGCGGTTGCCAAGGCCATCGTAGGCGTATTGGCTGATGTTCGTTCCCATGGTTACGGCAACCAACCGGTTGGCCTGGTTGTAGATGTAAATCGTTGTCCCGCCAGGCGAGGTTTCCAGAACCAGATTCCCATCGGCATCAAAGTCGCATGTCATATCGCCAACGTGCGTGTACTGGTTCATGGCGTTAGCCGTGTAGTGGTTTGCGATCCCATTTTCGACAGTCTTCATACGGTTGCCTAATGTGTCGTAGACGTAGGTCAGGTCCTGATTGGGTATGTTCGTTGTCGTCGAGGCGAACACAGCGCGGGTCAACTGGCCGAGATCGTCGTACCCGTAGTCCCATTTGCCGTCGAGGGTATCCATCGCGGTCCGCCGACCACGGCTATCATATGTGTAGTCGAACCGCGAGATGACGGCGTCATTGGACAGGGCGTTGACCAGGTGGAGAACCTGTCCTGCAGTGTCGTATGCGTAGGTGGCATACATGCCGTTGCCAACCGTTTTGCGGACTAGGCGTCCTGCCACGTCGTAGTTGTAGAGGACGACGCGGTTGGTGTTCTCGTCGCTCATGCTGGCCAGGCGGCCGGCTGAGTCATAGAAGTAATCTGATTGGTGACCGAGTTGGTCACGACTCGACGCACGCCGACCGGCTGCGTCATACGTGAACTGCAGCCACTGCCCGCCGGGATAGTCAATGCGGATCAGTCGGTCGTTGGAGTCGTGCTCAAAGGCCAACCGACCAGTCTCGTTGGATGCCGCCACCAGGTTCCCTCGCGCGTCATATTCATAGACTGCATTCGTTCCGCCTGAATAGTCCCTGCCGATGAGTTCGCCATCGGCATCGTACTCGTAACCGATGGCCTGGCCACGCCGGTTGGTCCAACACGTAGGCAATCCGGTGGGATCGTAGCCCCACCGCTCCACATTGTTGTCGGCGTACGTAATGGCTAGAAGGTTCCCCTGGGCCGTGTATGAATACCGGGTAGGATTGCCCTTCGCGTCCGTAACCCCTGTCATCCGATTCCACGGACCGGCGAAAGCAAAGCGCGTGGTATTGCCGAGGGGATCGGTATTGGCTGTCTGATTCCCGCGGGTGTCATAGGAATACACCGAAGTCCGTCCGGCCGGATCGGTGGTACGGGTGAGATTGTAGTTATCGTCAAAGACCATTTGCGCGGCATCGCCCAAAGCATTCACCGACTTGACGATCAGCCCGCGATGGTCGAAGTAGTAACGGTTCGCATTGCCAAGAGCATCCCGCGCTGTCACCATGCCTTGACCATCGTATTCAAAGGTGACGGCGGCCTCGTTCTGACCCGCCCACGTCCGGGCCAGATGGCCTACGGCGTCATACGAGAAGGAGCGACTCGGGCCGGAAGAGACGGCGACGTTGGTTAGTGCATGCTGAGCGGCTCCGGCGCCGTACCCGTAGGTGGTCACGCGTGCGTCGGAGTACTGGACTTGCGTCAGGTGCTCGCTGCCGGCGTCATAGGTATAAACGGTCTGGCGGCCGACCGGATCGGAGACACTCTGGATTCGACCCGACCCGTTATAGACGATCTGCAATGAACGGCCAGAGGAATGGGTAAGACTGGCAAGGAGGTTTCCGGTGTAACCGGCCGTGATCCGGTTTCCATTGAGATCCTGTATGTAGTCCAGTTTGCCATCCGCCCGGAATGCGCTGAGTTGACCATCGACT
>CAZXVN010000400.1:0-6610 GCA_964643945.1 uncultured Lentisphaeraceae bacterium
AGAAAAAGTTGCCGGCGCCCGCGCCAGATTCCTATAGCACACCGGTGCAAGCCGCTCCGGCTCTGCCGTGCAGCCAGGCGTAGAGGCACATTGCCAGGCCCCGGAGCACCCCGCCGGCAACTAGCGTCTGACAAGCCTCGCCCCCCCGAGCGGCGGCGTTGATGATTCGCATCACGATGAATCCGTTAATGGTTTGCGAGATCTGCGCGCCAATGAAGGCCACCAGCAGGAAGGGGGCCAGTTTGTTTTGTGCGTAACATTTTTTCCAGGCCCCGATGGCGGCTAAAGCGGCCACGCCCGCACCCATACCCGATCCGATGGCCGACAATCCGAGCATGATTGTGCCGCCTATTTTTCCAAACGCGGTCATTTCTTCTGGTGTCATGGAGGAGTCCTTTCTGAGTGGTTATACGAGTTGCGGTTTCACAGCCTGTCTGCGGAAAGGGTCATACGTGCGGCCCGTCCATTGTATGCCCATGTGGGTTGAGAATTCCAGCGCGTTCAGCCGGACGCCGTGCACCAGCACCGCGAGTGAACTGAGCAGAAGGTTAAGCACATGCACGGCAAAAAGAATGACCCCTCCGCCCAACAGGGCCCAAACGCCTGAAGATCCCTCAGGGAAGGCGATTTCCTTGAAAGCCTGGATCAACACGATCGACGCGCTAGCCACGAGATAGAGGCGGAGATAGGATACCACATCGCCAAAGCTGCCGATAATACTTAGGGGAAGCGTGACCAACGACGCGAAATTTGTTTTGAGTTCCCGGAACGGCACGGTAAAACCGAGGATCAGAACGATGCTGAGCGCCAGCAGGGTGCCCGTGCCTGAATAAAGAGGGCAGCCCAAGACGAGGTTGTTGGCCAGTGCCGTCATGCCCCAGCAGCAACCGATCCACCCGACCTGCGCGAGGGCTGTCCAGCTTCTTCTTTGCCGCACGATGTTCCAAGCGTGGGCGAGTGTCATTTGAACGGCACCGAGGAAGAAGCAGAAAGATTGGATCCGCGTGGCGTCTAAGAGCCAATCGATGCGCAGCCGTTTCAAGGGGGCGGGAAGGTTGCTGCATCCTAAATAGGATCCGGTCAAGACGCCCCAAATCACGGTT
Organism: uncultured Lentisphaeraceae bacterium; assembly: GCA_964643945.1. Taxonomy (GTDB): domain Bacteria; phylum Verrucomicrobiota; class Kiritimatiellia; order RFP12; family UBA1067; genus JAHFSX01. The sequence continues at coordinate 1,104 of CAZXVN010000400.1, forward strand.
GCGACGCTGAGGATGACGAGAAGAGGGACCAGATTCTTCGGCGCATTTTTCCACTTCTTCGCGAGCAGCGCCGTCATGCCCAAGAAAAGCAGGCCGTAAACAGCATCCCCTATCAGCATAGCGGAAAAAAGGCTGAAAAAGACTAGAAAAACGGGGCTGACGTCCATTTCCCGGTAACCGGGCAGGATGCCGAGCATGTTGAACACGAGGTGAATGGGCCGGACCCATTTCGGGCTGTCAATCAGGGTCGGAGCCGGATCCGTCTCCGCAGGCTCCTCAGCCAGCCAGCCCCAGCCCAGACGTTTCGCTTCGCCTTCTAGTTTTGGCAATTCGGCAGCGGGCAGAAAGCCCTGCAAGAAAACCAGCGGGCCCTCGCTCGACATGCCGTCGCGGGCTTCGAGCCAGCGCAGGCGATCCGCAGTCTCTGCCACTGCCGCCGCGACGGCGGCAAGACAGGATGCCAGGGCCATGAGCGCGTCCTCATCGGCCGTCTGTTCGGCGAGCAACTGGTCCCGTTTCCGGACCACGTCGCTCAGGGAACGCTCGGGCAGCGGCAGTTCTGCGGCGTGCGCGGATGTCCAGCCTTCGGCACCGATCAGGGCAAAGTGGACGGTTTTCTTGACTCGGCTCAATTCGAGGTGCACGGCGCCTTCAGGGAGGTCAAGTTTCGCCTGGGTTTCGGCCTTGAACAGCCGGATAGAAATGCCGCGGGCCGCCAATTCCAGAAGCAGGGCGGGATTGAAATCGCCCAGCGGTTCCAGGTGCATGACCGTGTCGCTCAGCCGTTGAAGCGCTCCGGCCCGCTCCGGCTTGCGATTGATCAAGACGAGGCCCTTTTTCAGCTGGTCGCGGCCGGTTTCCGACGGTGGCTCGGGAGCAGGTGTTGGGGGCAGCCGGGCGGCGAGACGTTCTAAAACGGTATAGACGATCCGGGCCTCCTCGAACGCACAGCGGGCGGCTTCCACATCGCCGGTGGCGGGCGGCTGAAGCGGGGTGACATGAAGGACGCCCAAATCGCGCAGGGCGTCCAGCGACGCATCGCGATGGGCGGCGAGACTCATAACCGTGACTTTCTTCATGCGAGCGATCATGCCGCGTCCCCCTTGCGGCTCATTTTTTTGGCGGACTTGCCGCGGGCCACTTCCGCGGTCATCTGGTCGCCAAGGAAAATCTTAATCACGCGGATGATTTCGCGGGATTCGGGAATCTTGACCTTCTCAAACAGGTTGACGCGTTGCGAGGTGGTCCGGAACTCCTCCGCGAGAAGTTCATGCTGGCGTTCGAGGAAGGCGCGCTGGATGCGGAGCACCACCAGCTTCATGATCAGCTCCTGGGCCTCGTCCAGCCAGGGCGCGGTCTCGAAAAGATCCAGTTCCGGATTGTGGAAGTCCACGGACTCGCAGACCGGAATGGTCACGCCCGCGATGTTGGCGTCGGAAAGGTGAACCCGCTCCACCACGACCAAGGACGCCAGCCGGCTCTCAGCCTCTGGAAAAAGGGCAGTCCAGGAGCGGGCGGCGTCGAGCAACGCAGCACCCTCGCCCCGGTTCTTTTCCATGGCGTGCAAAACAGATTGCATCTCCATCCGGAGCTGCTGTTTTTTCAGTTGGAGCATGGGCAAAAAACGTTCGAACCGCCGCAGTGCATCGCGTCGGCTTTTGAGCTCAATCTTTGTTTTCTTGATTTGCAGCATGGCGGAAAAGTCAGGCTTTCTTCGGCCAGAAGTATTCAATCATCTGAGAGGGCGCGCCGGTTTCGACGGGGTCAAAGCAGTCAGCGAGGATTTGCCAGCCTAGGTCGAGAGCCTCTTCGAGGTGAAGGTTGACCGTCAGATCCATCATCTCCTTTTCGAACCGGTCGCCGTATTTCAGCAATTTGTGGTCCCACCGGCTCAGGCGGAACCCCATGGATTGCTTCTCGAGGGTTTCCCTGAAGGAGGCGTAGAGCTGGATCATGGTGTTCATGATCGTCCGGTGATCCGCGCGGGTGTGACCGTTCACAAGCTGTCTGAGCCGGCTGAGCGAGCCGAAGGGCTCGATCCGGCCGTTGTGCAGGTACAACTGGCCTTCGGTAATGTAGCCGGTGTTGTCGGGCACGGGGTGGGTCACATCGTTGCCCGGCATGGTGGTGACGGCCAGGATCGTGATGGATCCGGCCGTGTCAAAGTCCACCGCCTTCTCGTATCGAGCCGCAAGCTGGCTGTACAGATCGCCCGGATAACCGCGGTTGGAGGGGATCTGTTCCATGGTGATCGCGATTTCCTTGAGCGCGTCGGCGAAGTTGGTCATGTCGCTGAGCAACACCAGCACCCGCTTGCCTTGAAGCGCGAACTGCTCGGCCACGGCTAAACACAGGTCGGGGATCAACAGGCATTCCACCACCGGATCTGCGGCGGTGTGGACGAAGAGCACCGAGCGGGAGAGGGCTCCGCTGTCGTCGAGGGTGTCCCGGAAAAACAGGTAATCGTCGTGCTTCAGGCCCATGCCGCCGAGGATGATGATGTCCACCTCGGCCTGAAGGGCGAGTCGGGCGAGCAAAGGGTTGTAGGGCTCGCCCGCGCAGGCGAAGATCGGCAGCTTCTGGGATTCGACCAGCGAGTTGAACACGTCGATCATGGGGATGCCGGTGCGGATCATGTGTTGGGGAATGATCCGCTTGGCGGGGTTGACGGAAGGCCCGGCGATGTCTACCAGATTCTCCCGCAGGTCGGGCCCCTTGTCGCGCGGAACCATGCTTCCATTGAAGACGCGGCCGAGGAGCGCCTCGGAAAAAGGCACGCGCATGGGGTGGCCGAGGAAGCGGACCTCCGCGTCGGTCGCGATTCCGCGGGATCCCGCAAAGACCTGCAAGGCCACATTCTGGCCGCGCAGGCCGATCACTTGGCCGAGCGAGGTTCCGCAGCGGGAGGCGATCAGCGCGAGTTCGCGGTAACGAACCCCTTCGGCCTGAACGTGGATGACGCTGCCGCTGATGTCGTCAACCCGGTTGTAAGTCTTACGCATCGCGGGTGGCCTCCTCAACCAGGGTTTTGAGCGTGTCCTGAGTCTCTTGGAATTCCCGGCTGTCCATGGGCTGCCGGTTCCAGTCGCGGGTGGTCTGAGTGAGCGTGTGGAAGAACCGGCGCGCGGCTTCATGATCCGGGAACCGGAGGGGGGCGTGCATGAAGAGGTCGAGAACGCCGAAGACGTGCCGCTGGCGGTCCGCTCCCGTGGCGGCATCCACTTTGTGGAAGGCATCCTGCTGGAGGTAGGTGTTGTCCAGGTATTCAGCCTTGAGGTAGGTGATGAAATCCTCCAGGGTGATGCCCTCCTCGCCTACGACCTTCATCATCTGGCCGATTTCGCTGCCCGCCCTGAGGATCAGGCGAGCTGCGGCGAGGGCTCCGTTGGGCACGATGCTGGGGTACTTGCTCCAACTGTCCATCGGGTCGATGGCGGGGTAGCGACGGGCATCAGACCGGGCCCGGGACAGGCCATGGAATGCGCCGACCACCTTCAGCGTGGCCTGCGTGACCGGTTCGTCAAAGTTGCCGCCTGCGGGACTGACCGTGCCGCCGATGGTGACGGAGCCGGTCGAGCCGTCCTTGAGGCGGACGACGCCACCGCGCTCATACAAAGAGGCGATGACGGATTCGAGATAGGCGGGGAAGGCTTCCTCGCCGGGGATCTCCTCGAGCCGCCCGGATATCTCCCGCAGCGCTTGGGCCCAACGGGAGGTGGAGTCCGCGAGGAGGAGCACATTCAACCCCATCTGCCGATAGTATTCGGCGAGTGTCACGCCGGTGTAAACCGAGGCCTCGCGTGCGGCGATGGGCATGGAACTGGTGTTGCAGATAATGACGGTCCGTTCCATCAGGCTGCGGCCGGTGCGGGGATCGGTGAGTTTAGGGAATTCGCGGAGCGTCTCCACCACCTCGCCGGCGCGCTCCCCGCAGGCGGCGATCACGACCACATCCACCTCCGCATGACGGCTGATGAGTTGCTGGAGCACGGTCTTTCCGGCACCGAAGGGGCCGGGGATACAGTACGTGCCCCCGCGCGCCACGGGAAAGAACGTGTCGATGCTGCGGATTTTCGTGACCAGCGGTTCCGCTGGGCGGAGGCGCTCGGCATACGCCTTGATCGGGATCTTGACCGGCCAGGTCTGGATCATCGTCACGTCCCGCGAGGGGCCGCGGCCTGGGCGGAGTGTGGCCACCGGTTCACCAGCCGGACAGGCTCCCGCCGGCACGATGGATTCGACTGTGGCGGTCTCCGGAAAATCAAAGGGCACCATGATGCGGTGCGTGAACAACCCTTCTAGAACCGTGCCCAACGTGGCGCCCGCAGCGAGGCGGTCTCCGGCCTTAGCCACCGGCGTGAAGGCCCAGACCGCGCGGGGATCCAAAGCCTCGATCTTAGTGCCGCGCTGGAGAAAAAAGCCGCACTTCTCGGCCAGACGGGGAAGGGGATTCTGGAGGCCGTCGTAAATCTGGCCGAGCAGCCCCGGGCCAAGCTGAACGGAGAGCATCTTCCCGGTGAAGGTCACGACGTTTCCGACGGCCAGCCCCGCGGTGTCTTCGAACACTTGCAGGTCAGCCTGTCGGCCGTGGATGCGCACCACTTCTGACATCAGCGGCGTGTCATCCACCCAAGCGTAGCCCACCTCGTTCTGCCCGACGGCCCCTTCGAAGTCCACCCGGAGGAGGTTGCCGTTCACGCCCGATATTTTGCCGGTTGCCACATTCATGCCGACCTTGCCTTTTTCGAGTTAAAAGCAGAAGCGCGGTTTCCGCTCGCTTCTGCAGTGGCCGTAGCCACGCGCTCCAAGAGAGCCGTGCCCGACGCAGGATCGAAAGCGGCCCAGCGGCAGGCCAAACGGAGGCGTAAGCCATAACAGAACACCGCTTCGATGCTGAACGGATTCAAGCCTGCCAGATCGCCCAGAATGGTCCACCGGAACTGATCGAGGCTGCGCTCTCGTTCGAGCGGGTTCGTCGTCTGAAAGGCGTCGGCCACGGCGGTCTGGTTAAAGAGGTGGTCGCCGCGCTGGGGGCGAAGCCAGACCTCAGGGCTCAGAAGCCGATGCCGCGCCCGGAGGCGGGCGACTTCGTTGCGGAGCTCGGTTTCCCGATCCCGCCATTCCTGGGCGAACGGGTGGCTGCTGTGAGCGCCATCAGAGGCCAGCAGGTCGCTCATCACGGCCAGATCCTCTGGCGGCAGGTCTCTTGCGCAGGCGCTCAAGAAAGCCTTCAGGGTGATCAGCGGCTTGAGCCTGAGGTGCAACATCGGCAGGCTGGAAACAAGGAAGTAATAGTTCATGGAAGGACCGCCCCGCTTTCCGGCGTCCCGGACAGGGCGCTTCGCAGCAGTTCTGCCAGATGCGGACGGGCCAGCCGCGCCATCGCCTCCGTGATCGCCTCGGCAGTGAAATCGTGCTCCACATGACTGTCCTTGAAGGCGACGCGGAAACCCTTGATCACCTCGTTGGATGACCGGATCGTCACTCCCTGTGCGGCGGATTGCTGG
>CAZXVN010000401.1:0-6029 GCA_964643945.1 uncultured Lentisphaeraceae bacterium
GTTGTGTCCGTTCTGAAGTGACTCATCTGGAGAGGGCACGGTAAAGACGTATACGATGGTGGCGCATTCGAAGCTTTCTGCTCTCAAACCTTGGCGCTCAAGCATTGCGGAGTAAGACAGATCAAGATGAAACTTTTTCGCAAAGGCTTCCGCGGCCGGTTGTCCTATGACGAGAATGTTTTCTTCGTAGTAAAACGAGAAATTGTGAGCGAATTCTTGGCAGGTGCCGTTGAAGGGGAACGGGAGCGGGAGCTTGGTCTCAGCGGGATACAGGGAGTGGCCGACTTGACGCAGATACGGCTCGATTCCGGTATCAGCAAGAGTGTGAAGGTGCGCCAACGCGTCGAGCCAACGCGGCCCCAGCATCTGTGTATCAGAGCGCGGCCCTTGGATCCGCATGTTTGGCTGAAGAAGATGAGGTTCCCAACTCATTATGATACACAGCCGGGAGCTGCATTCGGCCAGTCCCTGAAGTGCGTCGAGCGCGTCTTGCGCCTGGGGGCCTGTTGCCGAAAGACGAAGCGTGGTGCCGTGCGCGGCTTCCAGTGTCATTAACTGCATGATATCTATGCCTGAAACGGCGTACCCGTTTTTCTCGACTGTGACGTCGGCATTGAAGCATGAGACCAGCTTTGCAAAGCGGACACACATAGAATCCGAAAAGCCATGCGTATGCTGAACTACGATGTCGCGGGGCTCAGTCTTGTTTGCCAGTGTCATGCTCATTGTTCCTCCGCTGTCCGTTACACATCCGAGCTTCCGGGTTTCTCTGGGCAGGCGCAACGACGCCTGCCCGCCCGGGGGGGGGTTGCCATACCGACCGTAAAACGGCCTCATCATACGGCTTTCAGCGGCCACCGTCAACGGAGGAGAGGGCAGAGCAACGGGGGAGAAGCGATAAGCGATATGCGGGATGAAAGCGTTTGGACGTGTGAAAGTGTGGGAAGTGTGGGAGAGGAGGGAACAAGCGCGTTAAGCGGGTGGAGGGGCGTGATCAGTGGGGGACGGATGAGCGGCAACATCAAAGCGGGTAGGAGTAGGGTTGTTTGTTGAATGGTGAGGCGGGATTTCGGGGTGGTCTTCAGGTACATTATTCGTAATGTCCTATATCCCAATACGACCCCAAGACCTTTCAGTAGAATGCCTGCGTACTGGCGGATACAAGTGCCACTCCAACAAGAACCATTGCTCTTGCGCGCATTTCATTCCCTCCGTTTCGTATCGGCGATATATGCCCGTGTGAGTTTTGAAACGTGAATGGCCGGAACCTTATTTGATCCCCTCGAAAATCATTGTGCCGTCAGGAGAAACCCGCTCTGTATTTTTTTACCCGCTTGGAACAAAAAGTGATAAGGCAAACACAATCAGGGCAAAAAGTATCGGTAACAGTCGCAACTTATATGTCTGCCGGGATCGCCAGATCAATGCGCACTCTAGGACACCAAGAAATAACCCCGTCAAGACAAAGACGAGGTACAAGTTCCCCAAAACTTCGCCAACCGCTGAATATCCGCCATCGTTTCTTTTAGAAACAATGCAGGACAAAAACGAGACGACAGCTAAACAAGTGCATACGTATGACGAAAAAGAAACAATGCGCTTGGGGAATACAAGTGACCATCCCGATTCCAGTTTCATGCCGTTCTGCCCCGTTTTCAGGCGTAGCGTAGATCGCGCGCGCGGGAGGGCGTCCGGAGCGTCTCTCACCGAGTATTCTGAGTGGCGTTCGCTCAGTCGGCCTGTCTCAGACTCAGCGCATTCGTGTTCCGAATAAACTCTCGGTTAGGACACACAAACCAAGCTGCCGGTTATTTCGGACGTTGTACCACACACAAGATAAGAACAGTAATGAATACCGCCACAAGAAGAAGGGCACCGGCGTAAACGGGAAACAGTGCGCCCATAATCGCGAGTCCAATATCTTGGCCGACAGGATCAACCTGGGTACAAAGAACCGGCCGTATACCAAATATCAACACTCTTAAAAAGTCGATAACGCCAAACAACAATGAGGTAAAGCCGAGTAAGATAACCGGAACCAAGAATCGCGAAAAGGGTTTGTCCTTCCCGCACCTGAGCCTGTTCATGACGCACCATACGATTAAGCAAAGGCAGATAATCTGCCCCGCATACACAGCAAACGACCAAAAACTCCACGACGTAGAAAGAATTATAAAGGGCGGTTCATTGTTCATAGCAAACACCTCAGCGTGAATTGCACTCCGCTTCTTTGCGTTTTAGTGCGTCGAGCGCAGTTTTGTATTCGATATAAAGTTCGGCAAATTGTTTTTGGTAATTAGGTCCTTTCTGTCCACCCCTGATGTCACGTTCCATTACCGTGTTCATGGAATAGAACCACGCAAATTCGTTTCTCGCATACTCCTCTACAGCAGACTTCCAGCAGCAGGCCTTGCGCTCCGTGTAGCAGCCCGTCTTACCTTTTGCATATTGCTCTAGTGCATCATAAGCCCATGCCTTTGCGTCATCCCTGTGCCCCGTTTCATGATAAGAATTAAAACCAGCATATATGTAAAAAACCATCTCAACGCCAATCAAACCTAGACGGTAACAACCGTTTTGACCACACTTAGAATCAGGCCTAACCTCCATGCTGGCGCTAAACGCTTCTATCTGACTAAAAGACGGCGCAAAAGGTTTACCCGCCTCTCTTCTTGTGCTAAACGATAACCCTAAATAGTCGAAAGCATTTACGGGTGTGTTTGCCACAAAGCCGTACTGGTTCGCCCCGCCCTCTTCCTCAATCGGGTCACGGGATAGCCACCTGCCCTGTTCTGGACTGTAGAAGGCCTGCGTACTGGCGGATACAAGTGCAACTCCAACAAGAACGATTTCTCTTGCGCGCATCTCAGTACCTCCGTTTCGTATCGGCGATATATTCCCGTGTGAGTTTCGAGTTCGGGAATCCACGCAGCGAGACCTCGTAGGCATCCACGGCGTTTTTGAACAGCCCATTTGCCTTAAAGCATACCGCACGAGTGCTCATAAGCATACTCAATTCTTCTGTCGGCATGCACGTTTTTAGATACTTTTCATCCGCACGTTCTGTTTCTGTGAACGGGTGGGGGTAAGTTTGATAATACGAATCAGGGAAAATGTCAACGCCGCGCATGGATGCTTCGATGTTGAACGTTTCCTTCTGGTCTTGCCAACGGCAGAAAAGGTGCCCCTTGCTGGAGGCCAAATATAGCGGATAGCCGCATCGCCGCCCCAATGCGACAACTAAAAAGGGCAGGGAAGTGCAAGTGCCCTTTTGTCGTTCAATCAAACCGTGCAGAAACAAATCCCGTGAATCTTTGAAGAAACGTGTGCTTTTCAAATCCTGCATGGCACCCGAACGCACAAGTTCCATGTTATATCCGCATTTCAGGTCTTCCTCGAATGTCAGAACAAGGGTGATGGCTTTGAATTTTGAAAGGGAGTTCTCGTATTTTGCGGGGTTCCGATAGAAGGTCGGCAGATATTTTTCCTCCGCTTTCTTAACCAGTTCCGCCCATCGGTCTATGGTCGCCAGATAGCCGCGTATCTCAATGTTATCGGAATTGGGCAGACCGGTCGCACAAAGCAAATTCATTCGCGCGATGTCCACACGCGCCAATTTGTCGTCGGATAAGCTCAGCAATTCGGCCAGCGTTTGGGGCTCGATTGCCGTATGCCGCAACGGATGAATGGTAATGGCCAGCACGCTTATGCCCGCCAGCATAATGCCGGCGATGAGGATATGCTTCTTTTTGATTATCGCGTTATGTTGCTCTTCTCTTTTCATTTTCAGGTTGCCGACTGTCGAAAGTACAGGTGTCGGCGGCCACAGCGCGGTAGTTCGCATCGAGCGCGGGGTGCATCGCAATCAGCGCCGCGATCCTGCGGGCGGTCTCGGTGACGTAGCGCACCTCGGTTATGGTCAGGCCACGGCCCAGCAAGGGCTTCTCGCGGTAGGAGAGCCATTTCTTGATGACCTGATACCCGCCGATCGTGTATTCCCACACGGGTGCGGGCACTTTTCGCCAATAGGTTAAGTCGTTCAAGTAAATGTCAAGCGCATCGCCGGAGGTCTCCACCTTGCCGCGCCCCGGCATGGTGACGCCTTCCTTGCCCGCGTGGCCCCACCCCGCCGTCAGTTCCAAGTCGCCCGCGTCGGCGTTGATCGGCTTGCCGTCGGCGCGGACGCACGCCGCAACGGTCTTGAGGTCTCCACGGACCGCGCCGCAGGTCACGCCGGGAACGGGCGTTTCCGTGTCGAGCAGCGCCGCCACCTGCCGACCCAGTTTCGCGGAGGCCAGCAGCGCGGCTTTTGCCGCGGGCAAGGGGATGCGCGGCCAGTCCTGCCGGATGCCGTCCGAGTTTTCCGTCAGGTACGAGGGCGCGTAGCCGATGGCCAAAGCGTGCATCCATATCACTTCCGCCGTCTCTGTGTCCCCGTCCGGATTCGGCAAGCCGAGCGCATCGAGGTAGGCGCGTGCGGCGGGCGAAAGGTTCGCCGATGTCGTGTCCGTAGCAAAGAGGTCATGCTGTTCCGTGTATTGCTTCTTGCCGGATGCGGCGTCTTTGCCTGTGACCTTGGTCTTTTTGTCTTGGGTCAGTCGGATCGGGAAATGACGCGCATGTCCCGAAATACAGTCATAGTCACAGATGACGGTGGAAAGCAGGAAAGGCGGGCCTTCAGGGTCTTTGTCCGCCGTGTCTCGCGTGATGAAGAAGCGGTTTCCGTCGAAGCCGTGCGAAAGTAACGTAGGACTCGGACGGGAGAATAGAGGTTGAATATCACCGTCGAGATAGGCGAATCGAACATCGAACGGTTTAAACGGATACCGCACGATTTTACCGGAATCGAAAAACACTCTGCCCTTTAACAGAGAGCGTGTTTTCGCGGCCTTGAACTCGCCTGAAGAGTTCATATACTCTGGAACAAGGCCGCTAATCTCTTCGTCACTGATTCTTGGGTCGAGATAGCTGGAAAGCGCATTGAGGCGATTCTTTTCCTCGGGGAAAACGATCAAAGAATTACCGCGCCGTTCAATAGGTCCGTTGAAGGGCGGCACCTTACACAAGTCCGTAACCTTGGGCCAGCCGAGATAGGCCGCAGTCACTTCGCTGGGGCGGAAACTCCACCGGTTTTCAACGGCGGGCGCGGCGGTGTCGTATTGCGCATCAAACTTTTTCGCCGAAAGGCTGGCGAGCAGTTCCTCTCGTTTCTTCGCGCCCCAGAGTTGACGGAAGCGGATTTCAGGCAGCGCAGGAGATTCGGGCACACGTTTCCCGCGTTTCACCATCAGGCCGATGGCGGTGCCGACACGGATGCCTTCGCGGTTCCATTGCGTCGAGAAGACGGAGGGGTCTGGTTTCCCTTCCGGAGTCTGCTTGCCGGTCTCGCGGCTGTCGCCGTTCAGGCAATCGAACCAGAGTTTATCAAACTCATCAAGGAACCGTTGCCGCATCACCACAAAGGAGGGGTCGCTGAGATACGAAAAGTTGGAGATGAACGAAACTACGCCCATGCCGCTGTGTTCAGTGATGCGTTTTTCGGCGAGCCGGAAGAAACGGACGTAGAGGTCATCGAGGTTGAATTTCTTGATGCCCCACTTGGAAGCGAGCCCCTTTTTGTAGGGCTCGACGAGGTCGTTTTCCTCTTCGGGGCTGACGCCGGCGAAACCGTTATAGGGCGGGTTGCCGAGAACGACGATGATCTTTTTGCCCTGCTTGACTTTGGTGGCCGCGTCGCGCTCCAGCTCAAGCTCAGGGAACATGATGACCTGCTTCGCTTTCTCCTTGGGCGGCTCCCAGCCGGTCAGGGAGTTGGTCAGGTAGACGCCGACGCGCTCGTCTTTGGCGTCGTTGAGCGGTGCGCCGAGCGTTTCCAGCAGCAGGCCGATCTGAAGATGGGCGATGACGAACGGCGCGGGCAGGATCTCGAAACCCAGGACGCGTTCAAGCGCGGCGTCTTTCAGCTCGCCCGCCGTCATGCCGTCGCCGTGCTTCTCGTCCAGCGTTTTGGCGATGCGTTGCAGGACGGC
>CAZXVN010000402.1:0-6384 GCA_964643945.1 uncultured Lentisphaeraceae bacterium
CCACCAGAGCCCGCCGGGTCGTCTCCACCAGCCGGATCACATCGGGATCCGCCACTCCCACCATCACGGTGGTCGCCGAATCCCCATGAAAACCTTTGTAAAAAACCCCCACGTCGAGACTCACGACATCTCCCGGGAGTATCACCCTCTGTCCGGGTATGCCGTGAATCACCTCGTCGTTAATCGACACACAAATCGCCGCCGGATACCCGTGGTAACCGAGAAACGAAGGCTTGGCCTTCATCCCTTCGATCAGCCGCCGCGTCAACGCGTCCAACGCGCCTGTGGTAATGCCCGGCTGCACCGCTTCCGCAACCTGCCGCAACACCTCCGCCGTCATCCTGCAACTCGTCCGCATCGCGTCGAGCTCCGCCGCATTCTTCAACGGAATATTCATGGAACCGCTTGCCGGACCCGCTCAATAATCTGATCAAGCGGGCCGGTGCCATCCACCTTGCGCAACACACCGCGTGCACCGTAAAATTCAATCAGCGGGAGGGTCTGGGCCTGATACACGGCCAACCGGTTCTTCACCGTCTCAGGGTTGTCGTCCTTACGGGTTATCAGCCCGGTTCCGCACACGTCACACACTCCCGCTATCCGAGGAGGAATTTGGGTCACATGATAGCCCGCGCCGCATTTCGGGCATCCGCGCCGCCCGGCAATGCGATGCAGTAAAACCGACTCCTCAACATCCAACAGCACCACCGACGCCAGCGTCGCGCCACACCGGGCAATGGTCGCATCCAAAATCTCGCCCTGCACCACCGTGCGGGGAAAACCGTCCAGCAACAACGTACACGGCTCACGGATGCCCGCCATGAGGTCTTCAATCATCTTGGCAATCAGAACGTCGGGAACCAACTCGCCACGCTTCATGTACGCGTCGGCCTCGATGCCTGCCACCGTCTGACTCCGAACGGCATCACGCAACAAATCACCACTTGACACATGCCGGAACGTGTTGTCCGGAGCCACTAAACGCCCCGCCACCGTACCTTTTCCAGAACCGGGTGCGCCTAGAAGAACAACTATTTTCATAGCGAATGGATAAATTTACCAAATCTCTTTGTCCGACGCAACCGTGAATAAAAAATTTTTGCGGCTGGAGAACGCGCGTCCGTTTGCAGTACCGCCGGCAACGCCACCCGGCCGAACCGCCGCCTGAAGACAAGACGGTACTACAAACAAAGTCTCCCTGCCCCGGCAGGTGTTCTCATCTTTCGTCACTCTGCGGTTCTCTCTCTCCCTCTCAATCCGTGTTGGCAATCCGTAGCTCAAACGCTCTTCCCTCTCTGCATCTATTTCGGCGGGGCGTAGCCGTTCAGCGTCGGCGGCAGCACCTTGCCGCCCTGGCCCGTCAGCTCCAGCATGGTGTCGGCGAAGGCCTTGCCCAGCAGGATGAAGAAGCGGCCTTCACCGTAATAATGATATCCCTTGTTAGACACGGCGCGCCCCAGCATGGCCTTCTCCTCCGGGGTCACCGGGTTTTTGTTCAGGTCGCGCTCCTTGTTGAGCCAGCCCGCGGTCTGCAGCGCCACCACCTCCGGGTGCAGCAGCGGCGCGCTCTCGATCGCCCGCACGTTGCCCTTGAACTCCGGCACCGTGTTCATGGCGCGCATGTTGTTGCGGATGTCCCCCTGCTTGCCCGACTCGTTCAACATGCCGTTGACGCCCATCACGCCGACCACCACCTTCATCTCGGGCGCCTTGAACTCCTTGCGCAGGTCTTTGATCAGGCAGGTCAGGTTCGTGCCGTACTCGGCCACAGGCGCACCGCCGCTGATCATATCGTTGAACCCCTGGAACCAGACGAAGCCGACGATCTCATAACCCGCCTTCTCATCGTAGCCGGGGAAATGCTTCTTAAGATTGGCCAGAGTCTCGTGGACGCTCTGGACCATTCCGCGATATTGGCCTCCGGCATCTTCAGGCTTCATGCCTGCGGGCACACCCGCGCTCGGCGGGCGCCAGTTCTGATACAGGCTCGTTCCACCAGGTCCGAACTTGAGCAGCAGGACCTGGTTGTCAAGCGCCTCGCCCATATAATAACCGAAGGCGTATTCAGGCCCGATACAACTGCCGGGCTTGTCATAGTTTTTGCCGCCACCCCCCAGACCAGGCTGCAGAATGTTGTCACCCCGGTATACCACCCAGACATCATCGCGGGTAACCAGATTCTTCCCGTCCGGCTTGAAGGTCTTGAGCAGGGCGGCCCGCGCCGGATCCTTGTCCTCGCCCAAGAAATCGATGGTGCGGATGTCCGCCTGGCCGTCCATGTTGGACTGCCCGGCCAAGATGAAGACCTTCACCGGGCCCTTGCCCTGCGCGCCCCACGCCTGCCCCAAGGCCAACAGGCCGACTGCTGCACCGACTGTAACGCACTGACTGATTCTTTCTGCTCTCATGCTCTCTCCTTTGTTTATTTCGCCTTCAGCGCGAAAGATTTGAGCGCGATGCCGCGCTTGTGGTTCTCCTGCGCCACGCTCACCGGCGTCTGCAGCCGGAGCGTCTGCGCGCCCTTGGCCAGCTTCAGTTCCACCGGCTGGGTCTCGCTCCACAGGCCGAAGCTCAAGGGGATGTCCACCTTGCCGATCACGTTGGTGCCCGAGCAGACCTCCAGCAGCTGGTCCGTGTTGATGCACGCCGCCTTCATGGTGATCGCGTAGGTGCCCGCCGCCGACACGTCGATGCTGTAGTCCGCCCACTGGAACTGCATCTGCTGCTGGAAATAGATCTGCTTGCCGCCGCCGCAGCTGTCCAGCAGCAGGACGCTCGGCAAGCCGCCCCAGGCCGGCTTGCCGGCGGTGGCGAAGAAGTCGCCCGCCTCCACCTGGATCACGCCCGCCTTGGCCTTGACCGGCTGATCCGCCTTGCCGCCCCCCACGGGGACGACCGGACCCTTCGGCTTGACGGCCGGCTTCGAGGTACCGAAGCGCGACGCCGCCACCGTGCCCGGCTCGGCCTCGGCCTCCTCGGCCTTGCCCGTCGCGTTAAGATCGATCGTGCTGGCCGGCTTCTGCTCCGCAATTTTCTTGGCAACCGCCAGCACCGCCGCCGCCGGCCCCTTGGCGGTCAGCGCCGAGGCCAGCCAGCGCAGGCGCTCCACCTGCGCGAACTGCGCCTCGCGCATGCGGGCCTCGACACCCTCGACGAATTCCGGCCCCTTCAACCCGTCGCACCTGGATACGATCCAGCCGCCGCCGTAGACCACCTTCCAGACGCTGCCGGGCTGCGGCTCCGCAGAAGGATCGGCCGCTTTGAAGGCGATGCAGGCATGCGCAGGCTGCCCAACCCCGATGGAGGGAATGCCGAACGCCTGGTTGATGAAGACACCGAAAAAGGCGCGCGGACCGCACTTGCCGCCGCCCTGCAGCATGGTCTGCATGCCGGTGTAGGGGTTGGGCGAGGCGCGGCGCCACACCATGCTGACGATGTCGCACGTCTTTCCGTCAACCGCAAAATCAGGACGGAAGGTCCGCAGCATCTCGCGGCCCCAGGTGAACTCCTCGTCGGAGGCCGTCGGCCCGTTGTTGCTGAACACCTTGGAATACTCCCAGGCGCTCAGCCCCCTGAAGCTCTTGACCAGCTCGTTGTTCTTGTCGGCCGCCTTGAAATACTTGTAGCGGCCCACGGGGTCGATCGCGATCTTGCTGTGCGTGCCTTCGGCGGGGGGCGGGTTGATCGCCATGCCGATGGCCATCTTCAGATACATGCCGTCCTTCGACTCGGGGTCGGCGGCGTAGACCTTCTTCCAGATCTCCAGCGCGTCGGGCTTGAGCGTCCACGTGTTTTCATCCCGGGCCGCGAGCCCTGTGGGCGTGGCCGCTTCCAGATACAGCTCCAGCGCCTTTTGGTTGCCCAGCAGCCACGCGAGAAACGCCGCGTTGGAGGCGTCGGCCTTGGCGAAGGCGGACATCTTGTCCGCGCCGGTCTTGGTGATGAGCTGCCGCCGGGCCAGCACGGTCGCGAAGACCGGATCCTTGAGCAACGCCGCCAAGGCGGCCTCGTCCGGCGCGGCCGGCGCCTTCTGGTTAAGCCACGCCGTGGCGTTGTTCAGGTACCCGCCGAAAACGCCCGACTTGGCGGCGCTCTCCGCCTCCACGGCCGACGGCGTCCAGGCATAGACATCTGCCTGCCCCAGCGCCAGCATCCCCAGCGCCACCCCCGCCCCGATCGCCCGACAGCTTCCCTTTGCTCTCATCTCATCTCCCTTATTGTTAATCAATCAGAATCCAGAAGTCAGGAGTCAGAAATCAGAATAGCGAACGCCCCGCCCGCTGTCCAGAACCCTTGCCCCTAACCTGCCAACTCTATTGCCGAACACTGAACCGCAGAATAACGAAGTCAACTTCTCCTTGGTGCCGAAGCTTTTCCCTTCGTGATCCGCTACTCGTCACGCGTCAATCTGCGGCTCTCTCTCTCCCTGCGTTGAACCGCCGCGTCAGTAGACCAAGACCCGCGTACCGGCCGATGCGCCTGTTTTGACATCCAGGACGCCGTCACCACTAAAGTAAGCGCTTGTTTGGGCAACCCCTGTCTTGTCAGGTGCGCCCCAAGTCCCCTTGGCCTGCTGCTTGCCGTCGACATAAAACGCATTGACCGTCTCGGTGACCCCGGACGCCAGCTCGACCTTCGGGGTCTTGCCCGTCCCGGTCACGATCTTCAAACTGGAGTTGTCGTCAAGCGTGCTGGCCACGCTCAGTTTCAGCGTGCCGTCGCTGACGGTCGTGTCGCCGGTGTAACTCTTCGCCAGGGTGGAAAACGCCAGTGTGCCCGCGCCGCTCTTGGCCAGCCCGCCCCCGCCGCTGATCGCGCCCGAAAGGGTCAGCGTCGTGGCCGAGTTGGTGACATCGAAACCGCCCGTACCGCCGGCAGTCAATGTGAACGGCTTGCTGCTGCTGTACGTTGCGTTGGTGCCGGTGAATTGCAGGGCACCTGTACCGCCGCTGGATTTCCCTAGGATCACGGAAAGTGCGCTATTGCCCAGCACGCCGTTGGCGCTGGCGTTGTTGATCGTGGCGATGGCGAGCGTGCCGCCCTCTACGGTCAACTGACCAGAGAATGTATTGGCACCGGCGAGGGTCAGCGTGCCGGTGTTCACAGTCACGTTGCCTTCCCCGCTAACCACGTTGATCAACGACTGGGCGGCGTTGCTGTTGTATTTGAACAAGGCACCACCGCCGATGGTCAGGGTGTTGTTAGTAAAGATCGTGCCGCTATCAGCAATCTCCCATGTGCCGCCATTGATATAATCGGCGCTTTTTTCATTCGTCACCCCTGACCCCCAACTGCTGGCGCCTTTCAGGATCAGCGTGCCGGCACCGGACTTGACCAAACGTGTCTTGCTTCCCGAGCTGTTAATCCCCGCGTCGATGACCAGCACGTCGGTCGCTCCGTCGGTGCGGATCATGCCTGCTCCTTGGATACTCAAACTAAAATCCCCGTAGATCGTGCCGGTGCCGCCGCCGGCCTTGAGGATGCCGCAAGTGCCGCTGTTAGGGCCCGTGACCTTGAGCTGGCCCGAACTCACCGTGATGTCGTTGGCACCGCTGATTTTCAACGTTCCTGATGCGGCCCCGCTCCCCAAGGTGGCAGCACCCTGGCCGGTAATGGACCCCGTCACTTCCTGATGGGTTCCATTGCCAAACGCTGTCCCGCTGCTCGTGGCCGAGTTGGCGTCCACGCCATAGTTGATCCCGCGGACGTATCCGCCGCCGTCATACCAAGCGAAGCTGCTGCCGTTGAAATAAGCCAATGGTTGAGAGATCCCAGAGAAGAAACCGGCTGCTTTGCCGGTGAAGACTATCTTGCTGTCCGTGCCGTTGACACCCGGGGTGCCGGCAAGGACAAAATTGACTGTGGCTCCCAAGGAGGCAGAAGTACTCAAGGAACTGAACGTCAGGCTGTTGGTTTGCAGCGCCGTGCGCGTAAGCTGTATTGTGTTGTCTGCCGAACCCGAAACAAACGTTAACGGCCCCAGACTCGCATCGCTTGAACCCACCGCTGTGGTATTGTCGTAAATGAATGTGCCGCCGCTAATGGCCGTGCCAAGCGTCAGCGCATTAGTCAGAACTCCTCCAGCCCCGGCATCGACCTTGAGCGTGCCCGTGTTGACGGTCACGGTGCCACCGAAGGTGTTCGCGCCCTTAAGTGTAAGCGTGCCAATGCCGGACTTGGTCAGCGCGAACGTAGTTGCTGAGCCAGTGGAGATGACACCGTTTATTTCTGTGTTGCCGGCACCGGTCACTGTCAGTGTCTTGGTGCTGCTCCAACCACTGCTCACCCCGCCGGCTATCGTCAGGAGCTGCCCTCCTGTAGTGCTGTTGTTGGCGATTGTAAACGTCTGTACCCCAGCGGCCGTGCCCAGAGTGAGGTTTGCAT
>CAZXVN010000403.1:0-7554 GCA_964643945.1 uncultured Lentisphaeraceae bacterium
TTAAGGACAGTCTTCTTGCCGCCGGTTTCTGTTCCGAATTCAACGCGGTATGTGATCAAGCCCGCTTTGAGTTTCACGGACAAGGCGTAAGACTTGTTTGCGTCCACTTTCGCGGTTGTGGTCTCCACAGGCTTGTCGTCCGCAAACAGCGTAAGGAAAACCGAGTCGGCGGGCTGTTCAAGCGTGCCGTTGTAGTGGAGCGTGCCCTCGTTCTTGTCGTCACGCGCGTAAAACTGGTTTTCCTCGGGCTTCTCGTCTTTGCCGGGCGCGCGCTGCACCCAGGCGTCTTTGCCGGGCTCGTTGACGACAACGGTCTTTTGCTGAACTATTTTTGAGCCGCCGTTGTCAATGGTTGCGGTGATGGTGAGTCTTCCGGAACCTTGCGAACGTTTGAGAATGATCTTCTCGCCCTGCGTTTCGTAAGTGGTCGCGAGGCCAGTGACCTTCCAGGAGTAATGGAGCGGTTCAGACCGTTTTTCGGCGAGTTGCTTTTCGAGCGCTTCCTTGTTTTCAAACATCGCCACCGTATCAAAAGGCGACCTGCCGTCCCAACCGTTGTGTCCATGCAGGTAAAATTCCGGATCTTGGACGCTGTTGACGAGCTTCACCGGCAGGTCAATGGTCTTCACCTCATTCGGGTAGACCGCTTTGAACTGCAGGACGGCATTTCGCGTGACGCTGTAACGCCCTGTGAAAAAGTCCAAAGCGAGCGTGTCGGTCGCGAGGGTCGTGCTGGCCGCTTTCTCAATCAGGTTCCAGTAGACTTTAATCGCTCCGTCTGCTTTCGCCGTGACAGCGTACGTCGTCGCCTCTTCCATGCTCCGCTCTTCCTTTGGGTTGGCGGAGGTGGAGAATTCGCTGCCTTCCTTGACAAGCGTTCCGACGAGCGTTTGGAGGGGCTTCTGGTTTTCGTATTGCAGTTTCACCCAGTCGGCGGAGCGCGTGACGCTCGAGACGCGCACTTCGTCCATGTCGCCGACGTACTTGTAGGTGTTGTACCAGCCGCCGAGGTAGAGCCGGGCCGGGCTCTGGAGGTTCAGCGGCGCACCTTTTGAGGTTGAACGGCCGATGAGCTGCCCATTCACATAGACGCGGGAATCGCCTTCCTGATACGTGTGCATCACATGCAGCCACTGGCCCATCGGCAGCTTTCCTTCTTCGGTTCTAACATCCGCGCCGGAAAAATAACACTCCACATTCATGCGGGGAGGCGCGCCGATTTTCATAGTGATTTTTCCCTGCCCCTTTTCATTGCCCCAGCAGAGGAAATTCCCGTTCACAATGTCTGACTTGATCCACGCTTCCGAAGAGTGAGGCGCGGAGCCCGTGGGGAACCCTTCGATCTTCTCGCCGCAATTGACCCCTTTTCCGCCAGGGAAATGGCGTGCAGCCCCGATCATCCCCTGTGCGGCGGTGGTTCCGGTGTCGGTGGCGGTGAGTTTTCCGGTCGCGTCTTCTATGCGGTCGCCCATGTGAAAAACGGTCAGGTAGCCGTTCGACGCGTTAAAAACCGCTTGGCCGTCTGACTCACTGGCCGCGGCATTGTTGCCCCAGAGCATTTTGACCTCTTGCTTGTCGTCCCCTTTGATGAGCGGGATGCGCATCCAGATAAGGGCCGCCCCGTTTTTGGCGTCCCACTGTTCAATCTGATGCGACAGCACCGCGCCGTTGACGGTGACAAACCGGATGTCAGCGCCATCCGGTTTAGCCTGGCTGAAACCGAAAGTATGGGAGTTGAGCTTCAGGAGCACGGGGAAGTTTGTTTCAGAGGCTGTCGCAGGCAGGTTCGCTCCATCCGACGTGGTCAGGATGTAAAACGAGCCGTGATGAAGCCAGGCCGCAGGGTTGTCCGCTGCCGAAACAGGAGCGGCAAAGTTGGCGAGGACTGCGGTCAAGGCGGCGAGCGTGAGGACGGTCAGTTTCGTACCCCGCTTTGTTTGCTTGTACATCGGGATGATCTGCATAAGAAACTCCTTCAGAACCCGTTTTCACAGGGGTGGTTCGGTTGCAAGACATTACTTTCTTGTCACAGGATAGGCTCCTAATACGTTTACCGGATTCTTAGACTCCCCTTCCCTTTTATAAACTTGGTGTTCTTTATCATACGTCTTTCGTATAGATCGACGGCCATTGCTTCAGGAAGGCCTGGGCCATGAGTTCGTGGCCAACCTTGTTGGGATGAATCGGATCGCCGTCGTAGGCCTCTTTCAACCGCGGCAGCATCGGCGTGCGCAGGTCAACCACATGAACGCCGTTGCTGCCGTTGAGCGTCAACAGCCACTTGGCATACTGCGCCATCACCGTGTCGTAATAGGCATACGGCGACATGTACCCGAACTTGCGCGGGTCCTTTCCAGCTTCGATTTCAGCCTCCGCATTCGTCTGGGCGAGCAGCTTGGCCGCCTCCCTCGCGCTGGTCCCTTTTGGGAATTCAGGTCCCGGCCGGGCGTAGGGCGGCGCCGTGAGCAGCACCAGGCGGGCACCCGAAGCTTTCACCGTCTTGATGAGCGTCCCGACGCCGGCCTGGTAGGCCTCGAACCTCTTAGGGCTGAACGGGTGATAGATGCCGTCATTGATGCCGTAGCAGGCGACCACCCAGTCCGGCTTGGCATCGGCTAATTCCTTGTCCAGCCGCGCGAACAGGCACGGCCTGCGGCCCGGGTGATACGCCTCGCTCTCGTTCGAGAGCGTCTCGCTGCTCTTCCCGCGATTGACCACCTTCCACGAGTTCGACGGGGACTGCTTGGCCAGCTCGGCCTCGATGACCCGGACATACCCGCCCGCCGCGGTGATGCTGTCGCCTAAGAAAAGAATCGTCTTGGCCGTGCTCTTCTCCGCTTTCGGCTCAGCAGCCAAGAGAGTCCCGCAACAACCCAATCCCACGACCACACTCAGAATCGCTACACGTTTCGTTATCATATTCAATTACTCCTTTTTTTGTTCCTGTTTCGCGGGCGGCAGCTTGCCGGTATTTGCCGCGACCGCACGTTCCGGAATCACCTTGTTGACCTCGCGGTCATACGTCAGCAGCCCGTTGCATTCGGTCTCCACGTCGGTGAGCTGGGTGTAAATCACGGCCGAGAGTCCGACCGCGACATGCTGCTCCCAGGCTTTGACGAGCAGTTTCTCATAGCCGCGGGTCAAGTCCTCAACGTTTTTGGTGCCCTCGTAACCCCAGGTTTTTTTGCTCCAGGTGTGGCCGTCCACGGGCAGGCCCAGCCCGCCGAACTCGCCTAACACCGCCGCGCGGTTCTCTTCCGGCTTGGGGGAATCCGGGCTGGGATAGGTGTGCTTGTCGATCACGTCGCCGCAGTTCTTGTCATCATTGCCGCTGGCGTTGCTGACCAGCCGCGAAGGGTCAAGCTCCTTGACCGCCGCCACCAGCGCCTCGGTGTCGTGTTGGCCTTGGTTCTCATTGAACACCACCCACATGATGATGGACGGGTGATTCCAAAACTTCGTGACCATGCGCACCAGCTCGGTCTTGAACTGCGGCTTGTCGATCGGCTGCGGCTTGTCGGTGTAGGAGTTGCTGCAGGGCATATCCTGCCAGACCATCAGGCCCAGCTTGTCGCACCAGTAATACCAGCGGTCAGGCTCGACCTTGACGTGCTTGCGGGTGGTGTTGAAGCCGAGCCGCTTCGTTTCCGCGATGTCAAAGCGCAAGGCCTCGTCGGTCGGCGCGGTGTAGATGCCGTCCGGCCAGAAGCCCTGGTCCAGCGGGCCGACCTGGAAGACCACCTTGTTGTTGAGCATCAGGCGGGTGAGCCCCTTCCCGTCCTTGCCCAGCGCGATCTTGCGCATGCCGAAATAGCTGGTCACCTCGTCCACGGTCTTGCCGCCTGACTTCAGAGACACGCTCAGGTCGTACAGGTGCGGCGAGTCCGGCGACCACAGTTTCGGGTTGCTGACGGCGAGCTTGAGCTCGCTGCCGGCGGCGCCGCTGACACGCGCGACCTCCTTGCCGCCGTCGCTCGCAACCGCCTCCACCGTTCCGGAGCCGACGACCGTCAAGCGCAGGCAGCCGCCCTCCAGGTCCGGCACCAGCTGCAGGGAATCGATGTGCGACTCCGCCACCGGCTCCAGCCAGACCGTCTGCCAGATGCCGGAGGACGGCGTATACTTAATGCTGCCCGGGGTCAGCGTCTGCTTGCCACGCGGATACCCGTTGTTATTGGTCGGGTCAAACACCTCGACGGCGAGGTCCTGCGCGCCATCGGCCTTCAGCGCGGCCGTGATGTCAAAGCTGAACGGGTCATACCCGCCGCGGTGGACGCCGAGCGCCCTGCCGTTGAGCGTCACCTTCGCCTCCCAGTCCACCGCGCCGAAGTGCAGCAGCACATGCCGTCCGCTCCAGTCTTTCGGAATTTCAAAACTGCGGCGGTAGGTCATGCGGTCCGTGTGCTTCATCACACCCGACAGGGCCGATTCCATCGCGAACGGGACGAGGATCTTTCCCTGCCACGGGGCAGTGATGACTGACAGCAAATTGGTATTGGCTGGGACTGGCGTTTCGCTCGGGCTTCCTTCAGCCGAGATGTCCCACAAGCCGTTCAGGTTCTGCCACTCCTTGCGCACCAGCTGCGGCCGCGGATACTCCGGCAGGGCTTTGTCAGGCGTCACGTCCTTGGCCCAGCGCGTCTTCAGCGGCCCGGAGGCCGGCTTCCACTCGGCCGCTCCGGCAGTCGAACTGAACAGCAGAACAAACAATGCGGCCTTGATCAGGGTCAGGTGTTTCATGAGAGGTTCCTTCGGTTGTGTCGGTTGTTGACTTCTGGGTTTTTGTAACATAGCATCACGTAGACAGCATGGTCAAAGGGCTCCTGAGCTTAGCGCCCCACATTTCGTCATTTTGAACTTTTCATCTAACGTCTCTCCCCCCGCCCGTCCGCCAGCGCGAGCATGAAGACCGTCCCCTGCGAGAAGTCCGGCATGTCGTAGGTCACAACCAGATCGTCGATGCCGCCCTTGCCGATAAAACACAGCTTGCCGATGCGGGCGGGGCTCGCCGCGGTCGGCGCCGCGCGCCGCGCGGCCGAGAGGAACCAGGTGCCGCCCGAGGGCGGCGCGTACGGGTCAGCGAACACAGCCTCTTTCCAGTCGTCGCCGTAGGCCGCGGGCGACGCCAGCGCCTGCCCGTTGATCAGGACGCGGAACGCCTCCGCCCCGTCCGTGGAGCTGAGATCTACCGTCAGCCGGCACCACGTCTCCGCCGCGGCCGTGTTCGTGATGACCGAAAGGGCCGGAGCGCCGAAGCCGGCGCCCGACCGCTGCCCGTGGAACACGCACAGGTTCGTGGCCGCGCCGTCCGCCAGGAGCAGCACCGCTGTCTTCAGATCGACGTCGTTTGTCGCCGCCGCCGGCACGCCCGCGCTGACCGTAAACTTCACCATCATGTCCACGTATACCGTCGTGTTGGAAAAATTCGCCTGCGCGGGCGGAGTCAACAGCAGGTCGCCCCCGGTGTTCAGGCTGAGCATGCGCCGCTGCACCGTGTGGTCGTAAGCGAGCGGGTACGGGACGCGGCCCGGATAGGCGGCATAGCCTGCGGACGGGTTGGTGATGCTCGACCGGTCGGCGGCGCCCGATGACGACCAGCCGTTGGTCGTGTTGGCCAGGGCGTTGTCGGCCCACTCGTGCTCGAAGTCCTCGGCCAGCAGCGTGGCGACGAACGTCACCGTGACCGACACCGCCGCGGGCGCCGAGTCCGCCGCGCCGTCATTGACCTGGAACGTGAAACTGTCGGGGCCGGTGTAGTCCGACGCCGGCGTGTAGGTCACGTCCGGCGGCGTGCCGGAGAGCGTCCCGTGGGCGGGGCCGGTGACAACCGCGTACGTGAGCGGATCGCCGTCGGCGTCGCTGCCCGCGAGCGCAAGGGCCCTGGCCGTGTTCGCCGGCGTGCTCACGCTCTGCGCGGCCGCCAGCGGCGCGCGGTTCGTCGCCGTCACGGTGACCGCCACCGCCGCGGGCGCTGAGTCCGCCGCGCCGTCATTGACTTTGAACGTGAACGAATCAAACCCCGTGTAGCCGGCTGTTGGCGTGTAGGTCACGTCCGGCGGCGCGCCGGAGAGCGAGCCTTGCGCGGGGCTTGTCACGATCGCATAAGTCAGCGGACTGTTTTCGACATCGCTGCCGGCGAGCGTGACGGCCTTGGCCGTGTTCATCACCGTGCTCACGCTCTGCGCGGCCGCAGCGGGCGCGTCGTTCACTGCAAGGACGGTCACATTTACCGTGAACATGTCCGTTGCGCCATAGTCGTCGCTGACCCGCACCGTGAAGTTGTCCAGGCCGTTGTAATTCGCCGCCGGCGTGTAGCCGATCGCTTTGCTGGTTCCGGTCCCGCTGGCCGCAGCCACACCGTGAGCGGGTGCCGTGCCGACCGACCAGGTCAGCGTGTTGGTCTCGGCATCGGACGCATGCAGGGTGAGGGCAAAGGCCGTGGGGCTGCCGTCCTCGCTCATGGTGACCGCGGCCTCGGTGCCCTCGGCGATCATTGGCGGACTATTGGACTGAACCGGATACGCCGTGCTGATCCCGTACTTGGACGTCAGGTAACCGCCGACCAACGCTTCGTCATTGGATGACAGCGCGCCGGCGTAGCCGATGACCTCGACAAGATCCCATTCGCTCGATCCGAGGTTATCGTTCTGCCCGATCTGGTAGCTTGAATTCACGACAGGGGGGACGGCGTCCCGCACGATAATTTTGAGAACCATGTAGTTGGTGATGGCCCCGAGGTCAAACCCGTAATTCCCGCTTTGTGCCTTCGGGACTGCCGTGCCGTTCTTGGAAACCGCCTCCGGCAGCCAGTCAGCCCAGAACTTGGTGGTTCCTGATCCCTGATTGTAGCTGGAGGGCCGTGCCTCAAGGAAAGTTCCAGTCGTATTTTTTCGGCCAAGGAACGAGCCGCTGCCGCTCCACGTGGCGTTCGGCGAACGCACGACAATATACTGCTCTTTAGTAAAAAACGTCCCGGCAATGTCAAACCAGATCGCGTTGCCCCGGAACAGAGCCGCTGACTTCGAATTGAGCTGGTTCGAAGCCAGGACCGGCGCGCCGGAGGCCAATGACGCGTGATGCGCGTTGCCTGACTGGTCCGCCCAGGACTGTATCACCCCGTCCGCATCGGTCGTGACGCCGGCGCCCGCCTCGTACCAGCAGGCGAGACCCGTCGTCACGGGAACCGTGTTGACGTCGACCGAGATCACCGCAACGGCCGACGAGCTGACCTCGCCGTTGGAGGCCGTGGCCCTGGCCGTCAGGCTGTATTGCCCCGCCTTCACATTTGACCACACAACAGAATACGGCGGGGTGGCGTCGCACCCGATCAGTTCATCGCCGCTGTAGAAAGCCACGTTCGTGACCGTCCCTCCCGCGTCCGAGGCATCGGCCGTCAGCGTAACCGTCGCCGGGAGACCGGCCGGCAGGCCGAAGCGCGCCCCGTTCAGCGGCGCCGTCAGGCTCACGCCCGATGCGGGATACAGCAGTTCCTGCGGAATGATCATGGCGGCCTGAAGGGACGGGGTATACCCATACAGCCTCGCCGTTGCGGAA
>CAZXVN010000404.1:0-3638 GCA_964643945.1 uncultured Lentisphaeraceae bacterium
GATCCGCTGTTCGGCCCATTGGCGCTCTCGGGCTCGTCCGCCGCGCAGCAGGTCGGCAAGGGCCAGCAGCTCATAGAGCCGCTTATCCTTTTGTGCTGCGGCGGGCACGCCACGGTGAAGGGGGATCACGCCAAGGCCCCGGACGCTGCCAGCGGCGTCCGGCCAAACAGGCGGGGGCTCGCCGTCTCCGGTGAAAACACCCTCAGCGCAGGGAGCCGCATGGGCGGTGGGGACACCGCGGCACAATCCTCCCTTACGCTCCAGAGGGAAAACGTATTTGAGTCCGTGCATCAGAAACTCCAGCGCCGCAGCGGTCTTCACCCGCCTTGTCTCCGCGTCGACGAGCCCCGCCAGGCCCAAGCGGCGGACACCCGCATGCACTTCAGACGGGCTCATGCACAGATCCGCCCCCAGGGCGGCGTAGGAAGGCCGCACTTCGGTGTGCTCCGTCAACTTCATCAGAATGACGATGTCTTGTCCTTTCAACATGACAATACGATATTCGCGAATCACGAATGAGTCAAGGGAAAGCATTATGCGCATCAGCGGGAAGTGCCGCATCGGAACTGAGTGCTCAATACGACTTTTGTTTTGTCAGTCCTTTGTTGTTGCAGTATCAGTCCCCTCTGATCAAGATGATGTGGTTTCGGGCCCTTGACATGCCGACGTAAAGAAGTTCGTTTCGTTTAGCCATATGGGCCTTTTCCAGTTCACATAATATGATGACCGGGCTCTCAAGACCCTTAAATCCGTGAATCGTTGAACAGTGCACGGTGTCCCGCGAGCCCTTTTCCGTCCAGGAGAGATGCAGGTTGCCTATGCGAAACCCCTCCTGAATCTGCGAGCGTTGTTGCCCAAGCGGACTAAGAATCGAAATATCAGCCGGGCTCACGCCTTGCTCGTGAACCAGACGTTTCACCGCTATTTGGACAGCATTGGCGACATGCTCCGTTGTGACGGTCTCCAGAGGACGCCCTTCCGGACCGAGACACTCGATGACATCCCTTCCGCCATAGTACTTTACGACTTCGCGGTGGATGTGCTGTGTGTTGCGGCAGTTCTCCATGAGGGGGAACAATGGGGAGGAAAAAGGCAGCTCAAGACCGGTTGTGTAAATGGACTGGTTGTCGTCATAGAAAATGTAAAACGTTCCATGGACAGGGTCGGTCAGCGCCTCCTGAATTGGCAACCACCAGGAGGCTAAGAAATCCTGTCCCTCATCAACGATCAAAGCATCGAACCGCTGTTCGGATTCGGCAAGCGCATCCATCAATGCCTCGGGAAGCTCATGCTCGAAGAATGAACTGGAATCAGTCCGCGGGTCTGGCGACGGTATTGCCAATCCCGCCTCTCGGCACATTTGAGCACAGAAACCATGAAAATGATGAACTGAAATCCCATCAATCGCTTGACTCTGCAACCATAACGCGAGTTTCTTATTGAAACACAAGAGGAGAACCTTGGCACCGGTCGCTGCGATCCTATGAGCTTTTTCAAGAGCCAGAACGGTCTTCCCGGAGCCGGCACAGCCGGCGACAAGTGCTCGCGGCAACCTACTCAGTAGTGAGAGTACACGATATTGGCTTTTTGTTGCCTCGGCAATCACACGGTTCTCATCATGGAACTTGGCAGACAAGGTTGGGGAGAACTCCCAATGGGGCGCGAGGTAATCGACAAGTGCGGCTATGCCCGCCACTCCCGGTCCGCCTTGCGACACCTCACCTAACGCATCGCTAAAGAGACGAGGAACCGCAGTGGCAGCGGACTCGAGGGCGCAGGCATCCAACACGATCTTTTCAAGCTGCAGCGAGAGTGCCACGCCCGAGTCCGTCTTCGTTTTCCTCTTTCGCGAGAAAGCTGAAGCCGAGACGCTCAAAAAGTAGCCGGACCTCGCCGGGCTCGCGGTTGACATAGAGGCGCGTGTCGTCTTCGGTGGGCGTACGTCCCGAACAGAATGAGCAGATGAAGCGCCCGCCGGGGTTGAGCAGTGAGCGGATCTGAAAGGCGAGGTCGAACAACTCGTGGTCAGGCACGTGCATGAGCACGGCGACGGCCACCACGGCATCGAAACGGGCTCGCAGCAGGGGATGGCCGGGTTGCAGCGGGAAAGCGGCAGGCTGGAACGTGACGCGCTCATTGCCCGGCGCCAGACGGGCTTGTGCCAGCATAGGCTCGCTGGCGTCCGTGGCCAGCACATCGAGGCCGAGCGCTGACATGAAAGCGGATTCGCGCCCGATGTCGCAGCCGATCTCCAGCACGCTTCCCGCTGCAGGCAGCCAACGCCGCAGCAGAACGTGCAGAGCCGTCACATCCGCCCCCCGGTATCGGGCGGCAAGCTGCTCTGCGTGCGTGTCGTAATACTGACCTGTGGCGGCGTGCATGGGACTTGCTTTCTGAATATCGAGGGTATCATACAAGCCTGCCCCGACAAACGCCACAGGTAATCGGAATCACAGGATTACCTTTCTGCCACCTTTCCTCATTCCCCTGTGAGTCGGGCAAGAAGCAGATTGTCCACAAGCGTCTGATCCGCCCGCAGGTCGAACTCAATCCCCGGACGCAAGAGTGGCGTACAGTCGCTCTTGAAACCGGGGTGTTCCATCTTGGCTACTAAATTCTCACGGTATTCTTTTCGGGTGATCCGGCGGCCTTCGGCCTCCATGTAGCGCTCGAACACCGGTACAATGATCGCGGGATCGCAGGCGTGCGTGCGGAGGGCGGAGGCGATGTCAAACAGATCGCGTCCCTTGCGCCTCTGGTAGAGCGCACGGAGTTTGGTCGCCAACAACTCGTTCAGATCGTATACGGGCAGAACCGCCTTGCCGCTGAACCAGCGGCAGGTAACCGCAAACGGCTTCATTTGGATCGGTAGTGCCTGAAAATGCTCGCGGGTGTTGATCTCGACCTTGACCCTCAACGGTTGGGGCGGCGCGTCTTCCGATTGGAGCCGGAAGGTCATGGTGGCCAGTCCGGGCCCCTGTTTGCGTTGCGGTACGCCAATCCAGCCTTCCAGTATTTCCCGCACCCGATTGAACACCGGGCCGATTGGCCCCGCCTCGCGCTGAACCAGATCGATGTCCTCGGAATAACGCTTGGGTCCGTCGAAGAACAGTTTGTGCAGTGCTGTCCCGCCCCGGAAAACCAGTTGGCCGCTGATTTCGGCGTCTGAGAACAACTCCGCCAGCACCCGGCTGATAATCAGGTCCTGCTCCACCATGGCGTCCGCCTGCCAAGGGTGTCCGGCTGCCCGCCACTCGATAATGTCCGCGCGTGGAATCACAATTCGCTCTCCGGTTTCTCGTTGACGATGATCGCCCAGGCGGCGTCGCGTGGGCCGCTGCGCCGCTTGACCGACGGATTCAGCGGAACGTACACGGTCTTCCGTCCTCGTACCTCGCCTGCAAGAGGGGCGGCGAGCTTCTGAAAGCCAAGAGAATCGAGCATCCAGCCCAGGCGTTGCAGGACCGCGTTGCAAGGCTCTTTGCGGGCTGCGGCGGCCAGTTTGTCCGCATCCAGCGACTCGGCCAGTTCGGTCAAGACCGTGGCCGCCGCGTCCATACTGCCGTAGTGTTTCTGAAAGCGGATAAGGTCGATCGCTGTCCATTCGGGGGTGGCAACGGGGATGTCCCCGGTCTGCA
>CAZXVN010000405.1:0-6408 GCA_964643945.1 uncultured Lentisphaeraceae bacterium
CGTGTGCTCTTCCGATCTGGGCACGCTCCGTTCCCAAAGCATCCGGCAGCAGCAGGAAGTAGCGCACTTCCTTCACCCGCCGAAGCGCATCCTCCCCAGGCGCCGTCGCCGAGGCCGACCACGCCTCCAGCACAGGGATCACCGATTCGCCGGCCTGCTCGAGCATGCGCACGGCCCGCGCGCACCGCTCGCGGTCGCCCGACGCCAGATCGCGGACGTAACCGGAAATCTGTGCCTCCGTCAGCGGTGAAAAAACCTGCTGCGTTTCGTTTGAACTTCCCGCCGCCCAGCCGTGCCAGCGTTCCATGGCATCCCGGTTCGCCTCGGCATCAAGCCAAGGGTCATACCCGTAGTCGCTGCCGGCTAACTCCTCCAAGACCTCGAAGGCACCCAGCCGCACCGACAGGCGCGCATGCTTCAAGAGCTCGGCCCACTCGCGGCGGGGGCAAGGCTCATACGCGAGCAAGGCTTGATGCAGGCGGACGCGACACTCCTTGACCCCGAGCCCGGACATCATGTCCGGCCACTGCGTGGCCGCAACCTCCTTGGCTTGCAGCGCCTTCAGCCACGTGTTCAGCGCCGGGGGCTCAGCCTCCCGTTTGCCGCCCCCTTTGCGGTAGTCGCTGATGAACGCCAGAAAGGCCACCTTGTCCATGAAGCCCTCGCCGATTGACTGCGGGCGGCCGTCGCCGGAAAGAATCATCGTCACCGGAACGCCGCGCACCTGAAACGCCTGCGCCGTCTGCGAGTCGCGCGAGGTGTCGATGCCCACGCAGATGAAGCCCTCCAGGGCCGAGAGGACCTCTTTCTCCGCCAGCGTCTCCGACTTCAGCCGCACGCACCACGGGCAGTCCGGTGACGAGAAGACCAGCAGTACCGGCTTAAGCTCGTTGCCGGCACGGGTCAGGGCGCCGTTCAGGTTTTCGGTCCACGTGACCTGCGGCAGGGCAGCGGTCTCTCCCCGCCCGGGCGGAGCCGACAAGCCGAGCGCCGCCGCCGCCAGCAGGCACCGCAAGGAGCCGTTCGCCGTCCTGATTTTCGTCTGTCCCGTCATAAGCGTGATTCCAGCCCTTTTCGCCGCCGCGTCAATGCGTCAGCGCGTACACCAGGATATTGACGTTCACTTCCATCGAATTCACAATCTCGTTTCCGCCGCAGCAGCAGCACCCGACCGTGTGGGCGGTGTCGTTCAAGCCTTGCGACGAGTAGATCACCACCAGCTTGCCGTCGTTTTCGATGCCCTCCAGATAAGGCTCCGCCCCGCCGTGGCTCAGCTTGAGCTCCTTGATCGTCTTGACGGTCTTGAACATGGGATGTTCCTTGTCGATCTTGCTCAGTTTGCGCTCCGGCAGAACCTGGCGTATTTCGCGCCGGAAAGCCCGGTCCCACTCCTTGCTGGAGCAGCCGGCCGAAGCCAGCAGGAACCCGCCGCTGGTCAGGTACTTCTTCAGATTCTCGCGCTCCTTGGCCGAAAGATAGAACTCCTTTTCGCCCGTCATCACCACAAACGGGAAGGAAAACAGCTCCTCCGAATCAAGCTTCACACTCTTGAACCGCCGCTCCGTGGCAATGGTGCTCTCGCGCTGAACCGCACTCAGGAACTCGTCGCTGAAACACAGGGACGTCTGCGTTCCGGCATAGATGAGGTTGGCGCACCGGATCGCCGCGTCCTTTGCCATTACCGGCAGGCCGCACACAAGCACCGACCCTACGACGGTGCCCTGCAAAAAAGCTCGCGTCATTTTTCGCCTCCTTCCGACCCGTTCTGAAAGTACCGCTTCACCGCGTCACGATAATTCACCGGCAGCCGCTCGAACTGGACGGCCTCGCCGGACGGCGCCAGCGCGCCCGCGCCCGGCACCCGCTCCATCACGGGGGGATCGCGTCCGGCCGCAGGCGCCCCGTTTCCACGGCCCTCGCCGGCTTTTCCGGCACCCTCGCCTGTCTTGCCCATCGGGCTCCGCCCGGGGCCGTACACCGGCGTTGCCAATTCGGAGTAGCCGTCTGCGCCGGTTCCCGACCCCTCGCCCCCCTCTCCGCCCCGGCCGCTGCCCGTGCCCCGGCCTTCCCCGACGCCGCGTTTGCGGCACAGTGAGCGGAACATCTGCTGGAGGGTCTTCTTCATGTCCTCCGGCCCGAAGTCCGGCTGCTGGCCCCGGCACATGCCGGCGAAGGAGTTGGTGCAGGACGAGGGCTCTGTCTGGAGCAGCGACTTGAGCTTCTCCAGCGCGAGCTGCGCTTCCCGGCAGGTCCGCGCCGCATCGGTGTTCCGGCTCGCGCTGATCGCCTGTCCCATGTGGTTCGAGGCGCCCGTCTGCTCCAGTGCCTGGAGAAACGCCAGGGTGTCGCCCTTCAGCTTTTCCATTTCGCCCGGCAGCGCCTCGGCGGCGGCCGCCGCGTCTGCCGCGAAGCCTGCCAGCTCCTTGGTGATCTCGCGCTGATCCTCCCCATAGCCGGTCAGGTAAGGAAGGTCGGCAGACGCGACCTTCCCCGCGTAGCGCTGCTTCAGCCGCCGGACCAGGCCCTCCTGCCGCCGGACAACCGTCTGGAACCGCGCCGCGCCGTCCATGACCTTCGCCACTTTGGCCGCCAGCTCGGCGTCAAGCCCCTGCTGGATCAGCGACTCCGCATCCGCCTTCAGACGATTGAGCATGCCTGCGACCTTGGCGGCGTTGTCCGGCCCCGGCTTGCGCATCAGGTCCTCCAGCTCCGCCCTGTTCTCGCCAAGCTTCCCGAGAATCTCGCCGGCGGTCTGCCGCAGCGCCTCCTCGCTGTCGTAGGCGGCAAAATCGCACGCCAGCTGCTGGAAGAGCGCCTCCGCAGCCATGTGCGCGCTGACCGATTTCTTGACCGCCGCCGCCAGCATGGCCTGATCGGGGTTTTTCGAAACGGCCTCCTGCAGCTCCTCCAGCCAGGCGGTGATGCGCTGGATGGTCGAGGCAGCCGCCTCGTACCGCGCCGAGAATTGCTCCAGCGCCTCACGGTTGCGGAGCATCTCCGCGTAGTCGGCCTCGCTGATCACTTTCACGCGGGCGATGCCCGATGCCCCCAAGCCGGGCAGATACGGGTTGTTGTCCAGCGCCTCTGCGTAGAACTCCAGCACCTGACCAGCCTCCACGCCCAGCTGGCCCAGGTTCAGCTCCATCTCGAATTCGGACCGCGTCCCTGCCGTGCCCCGCTTCAAGGTAACGGCGCGATCATTGAACCCCACCATCGCGCGGATCCAATCAAGCTGCTCAATGCCGAAGTCATCCTCCGCATGGCCGACCACCTTGATCACGGCCGAGGGCGTCGCCATCGAGAATTCAGGCGGCTCGGCCAGCAGGGTTTTCGGCGCCTCGTCCGGAACCCGCTTCTGGTGCAACACCAGCGGCTCCGCCGTCGGCGTTCCGCGCACATCCCGCAGCGTCGCCTTCGCCTCCGCGTCGTCCTGCAGCGTCCACTCGAAGGCCGTGGAGCGCTCCGACACCCTGCGCCCTTCGACCACCTGCTCGCTGCCCTTGTCGGCGCGCGGGCGCGAGAGCGTCAGCGACCCGTCTTTCAGAGGCCGGTTGCTTGTCAGCGTCAGCATCACTTTCGTCCCGCGCACGCCCGCCACGTCTTCCTGGCCCGCCGCGAATTCGCGGGCCGGCTGCCGCGTGTAGGGCGGCGGCACAAGCCGGACCCGCGCGAGCGCCACCTGCGGCTGCAGCTGCAGCTCCGCCGTATGCCACCGGCTGCGGGCGCGCCCCACCGCAAAACAGAATTCGACCGGCGCGGTGACGTTCTCCAGGCGCTGGGCATACCGCCCGCCGCCTTCCTGGAAGCAGGCGGCCCGCTGGGCCCGCTTTTGTCCGCTCCGCCGCGTCATCAGCCAGACCTGGTCCGCGACGGGCGCGCCGCGGATCGTCACCGACACTTCCGCCGCGCCGCCGTAAAGAATGACGGGCGCATCGGGCGTCACGTCGAACCGGTAGCGGCTGAAAGGCGGAAGGTCCCGCCCCGGCCACAGCATCCGCGGGGCGATGGTGAGGAACGCCTCAATGCCGCACAGCAGAACCGCTGCCAGAGCGGCCGCGACATATGCGCCGAGCAGCCGTCCCCGGCGCGCCGAGAGGGCGTGGGGCCACAGGGCACGGGGCGCCAAAGCGTCGAGCCGGTCCCCCGCCTCTCCGACGCTCCGCTGCACGAGGAACGCGGGCAGCGCGCCGGCCTCCGGCTCTGCGCTCGCCTGCCGCTGCACGCAGAGCAGTTCCCATGCCGTAAGAACCTCGTTCCGCCGGTGCTTCCCGATGCGGTCCGCACGCTCCGCCGTCTCGCCCAGCCCGAGCCGCACAAGCCGGGCCGCCTCCGGAGCGGCCGCCGCCGCCAGCCCGAGCGGTATCAGGAGGTTCAGCCAGGCGCGAACCGTCTCGCCGAGCGCCAGAAAAAAGTCCGCCGCAAAATAGACCGTGGCCGCGAGGACGGCCCATCCGGCAAGCCGCAAGAGCAAGGCTACCGCAAGGCCGGCCTGCCAGGCGCGCTTGAAACGCCCGAGGCGCGACAGGAAATCTCCTCGCTGTATGTCGTTTCCGCTCATGACCCGTTATGCCAATCCGTTCCTTCGGCGAATCGTCCACTCCGTCATCAGGGCCGCCATGATGAGCACCAGAAGCCAGCCCCGGTCCCACAACGGCTCCCACACCACATTGCTCCCTTGGTCGGCCTGCCCGCTCCGCGCCCGCTCCCGCTGCGCCATGGCGGCGGCCAAGGCGTCGGCCTGCACCACGCCGCCGCCCGCTGCCGCCGTCAAGCGCGTCAGGAATTCAAGATCAGGATTCACATCATCCGCCTCGCCCGGCGGCGCCTGTATCTGCAGCAGCACGCCCAATTCGCGGTCCTTTGTCTCGCCCGGCGGCGGGATCACCGTCACGCGGTACAGGCCGGGGTCTGCCACGGTCAGCACGGCCTCCCAGCTGTCGGCCCGGTCGCCCGCCGCCAGGGTCACCTCCTGAACGAGGGCGCTGCCGCGGGTGACGCGCAGCCGGGGCGCCTCGCGCGGCGCGGCCGCCGCGCCGCGCCGCCGCACCTGAACCCGCACCGGCATGTTCGGCGGCGCCGCCGAGACGCCGAGGTGCAGCGCATAGGCGTGGCCGGGGAGAAACTCCGCATAGGTTCCCGACCACAGCAACAGCTGGGTCCACAGGTCTTCGTACATGCCCGCCGCCTCCTTGACGGACGGGAAGAACGACCACTGCCAGAGGCCGTCAACATTCATCACGACCGACATCCCTTTGCCGAAGCGGCGGCTCACCAGGAGCGGAACCGGCTGCAAGGCGACGCCCCCCGCGCCTGACCGCTTTCCTTCCGCCAAGACCTGGGCAAAGGACTTGAGCGCCACGGACGCCTGGCTGCATTTCACCAGCGGCAGGCGCGACCACACCGCATCGCTGCGGCCGGGCAGCAGCCCGGCAAAGAGGCCGATATCCTCGCCTTCGCCGCGCGGCGCCAGCCGGCAGTCGGCCGAGGCCGAGCCGCCCCACTCCACCGGCTCCAAATCCTCCAGGCCGCCGCCCTGGTCCGCATAGGGCCGGCCGCGCGCGAACACGACGCTGCCCCCCTGGTCCGCCACAAATGCCTTTAACGCCGTGATCCTCTCGGGCGTCATGAAATACTCCGCCCCTTTCCCGAACACGACGATGTCGTAAGCCCCGAGCTCCTCAGCCGAATCAGGAAAGATCACCTTCTCTTCCGACAGCGACGAGCCGTCCGGGGCGATCTTGAAGAACCGCTCCGGCGCCGTGCGGTACACGGAGGTCACCTCCAAGGTCGGCTGTTTGCGCAGGTGCTGCCCCAGGAACTTGCTGTCCCAGTACGGCACGCCTTCCACCAGCAGCACGCGGATCTTCCGGTCGAGGGCGTTGACCTCGAAGGGCGCCTCGTTGTTGCGCACGTCGCTCTCGCCTTCCCAGGGTGCTATCTGGAATTTGTACGAGGCGTACCCCGGCCGGTCTGGGGTGACGGTGAACGACACCGTGCCGCGCCCGACGGCAGGCAGCCGCAAACTATTCGTCGCCACGGCAAGTCCGGCCCCGTTCAACAGGCGGACCGCCACGTTCACCTCGCTTGACCACCGCGAAGCTACCTCGCCCTGAATGCGGACAGGCTGCCCCGAAAAGCCGATCACCAGCCGCCGCACCGCCTTGACGGAAATGTCGCGGACCTCTTTGCTCTTGCCGAACGGCACCGCCAACACCGGCGCATCCTGCGCCAAGGCCCGCAGCCCGGCCGTCATCGGATTGGCATCCTGGCTCGTCTGCCGCCCATCGGTCAGCAGAATAATGCCGATGGGCTTGCCGCCGCCCGCGCTCCCCATGCCGGTGACCGTTTCCAAGGTGCGCCCGATCTCCGTTGCCTGCCCGTCGGGCACCAGGGCGGCGAGGGACTTGA
>CAZXVN010000406.1:0-6381 GCA_964643945.1 uncultured Lentisphaeraceae bacterium
GCCGAGGTCAAACAGGGCGGGGTCGCACAGCGGCGCGCCCGCTTCGAAGACGCTGTTCGGTCCGCCTGAAAGGATAATGCCCGCCGGTTTGCGCTCGCGGAGCTTCTCGGCGGAGGTGTCGAACCGGAGGATCTCAGAGTAGACCTTCTGTTCGCGCACGCGGCGGGCGATGAGCTGGGTGTACTGCGAGCCGAAATCGAGAATGGCGATCCATTTGTGCTGCATGGGAGAGCTTCCTTTGGCCGGAGGTGAGACGGTGTGCGCTTGTGAAATGAATGCGGCTGTAGTTTAGGGGTTTCCCCCGGGCTTGAAAAGCGGAAATCGCGAGTCGGCGGCGAGTGCCGATGTCAAGCGACACAGCGACACAGCAATTCCCACTATGACAAGGCGTGCGCTACGGGAAGGCCCTTGCGGGCCCACAACAAACGAATTCGCCCACGGTTTACCAACACGCTTGGTGCCGTGAGGCGCTTCTTGGCCATAATGAAAAGTGCTGGAACGCGGCTCGACAGGTTACGGCAATGTCTGTATTTTAGTTTGGACGGTGATTGCCGTTCAATGCCGTGACACTCTTGAAGCTGATCGTTATGCCCCGCATTCGGGCGGAAAGGACGGGTGCTCCTGTGGAAAACCTCTCACTCGGCAAGCGGGTGCCGCACGTTGGCCTGTTTGCTTGGGTTTGCCTGTGCGCGTTCGGACTGCGGGCTGGCGTGGCCATCACCGGCGTGACCGTGGAGGGCAAGACGGTGCCGCACGAGAGGGTGCTGGACCCTGCAGGCGTCGGCCTGCAGCCTTTGCGTGTGCGGGAGCCTGCGCGGGACGTGGTGTTCAGATTTGCGGAGGAACCTTTCGTCGGCCGGCCCGCCGCTCGGCTGCGCTACCGGCTCGAAGGGTATGACAAAAGCTGGCTTGACCTTCCGACGAAGATGCGGGTGCTGCTGCACTTCCGGGATAAGGAGAATCAGATCATTTTCCAAAAGGAGTTTTTTCTGGAGGGAGAAACAACCGGCTGGACGGGGAGTGAGGAAACGTCCGAGTATGTTCCGCGCCGTGAACAGGTCTTGGTGCCGGACCGGGCGGACAATGTCAGGGTCGCCTTTGTTTCCCATGGCGGCGATGTGGGGGTCGGAGTGGTTGGCATCGATGCGGTCCGGCTTTCGGTGGAGCGGCCGGGCGAAACACAGCCGAAGGTCTATGATTTAAGCGTGGCGCAAGGCACGGACGTGAAGAAGCCGCACGCCGCACCCTCCAACTGGATCCGAGAGGGGTCATTGCTGGACATCGCCCGGCTGGGTGTCCGACTGTCTCCCGTGCCGCATCCGGTCCTGGTTCTCAACGATGACGACGCGGTCAACTACGGCAACTGGGCGCTGGGCTCCGTTGTTCCGGTACAGCCGGGCGACCGCCTGACGGTGGAGTGGCAGACCGCGCACAGCATCGGCTGCAGCGGCCCCGGAGGGGCGCGGTACGTCGCGCTCAAACCGGGCACTTACACGTTCCGGCTGGCGGCGTTCCGGTCGAACGGCGAGGCCACGGGCGAGGAGTGTACGCTGCCGGTCGTCATCGTTCCCGCGCTGTATCGGCGCAGCGAGTTCTGGCTGGTGCTGGCGGCGCTGGCGGTTGCCGGCGTGGCCCTGGCTGCACGCGCCGTGGAGGTGGGGCGGGTCCGCCGCCGGGTGGCGGCCATGGAGCGCGAGCAGGTGCTTGAACGCGAGCGTGCGCGGATCGCACAGGATCTCCACGACGATATCGGGGCCAACCTGTCGCAGATCTCGATTCTCACGACGCTTGCCGCACGTCCGGATGCGCCGGGCGAGGAGAGAAGCCGTCTGCAGGCGGAGGCTGTCGCTGTGGCGCGCCAGACGATCCGCAGCTTTGACCAGATCGTTTGGTCCATCAATCCGCGGAACGACACGGTGCAGAGCCTCGTGCAGTACCTCTGCAACAGCGCGGAGGACCTGATGGCGCCGACCGGAATCCGCTGTCAGTTGAAAGCCGAGGGGAAGTTCCCCGAGTTTGCTCTGAGCCCTCAGGCCCGATGGGCGATGCTCATGGCGGCCAAAGAGGCGCTGCATAATGTGATCAAGCATTCCGGCGCGACCCGTGTGGAAGTGCGGCTCACGTTTGATGACGGCGTCTTGCAAGTCATTGTCGAGGATGACGGGCGAGGTCTGGGCGCAGGGGAAAAGAGCTCCGACGAGCAGGTTGCTTCTGTTCCGGGGGCGGCTCACGGGAACGGTTTGCGGAATATGCGGCAGCGCATGGGTGAGGTTGGCGGAGAGTGCCGGGTCACGAGCAATCCGGACGGAGGGGTGGCTGTGGTTTTGAGGTTGGGGGTGGCGCATGAATGAAATCAAGGTTTCCGTGGTTGAGGATAACGCCGCCTTCTGCCGGACGCTGGCGACCTTGTTTCGGGTGACGCCGGACATTGAGCTTCTGAGCAGTTACGGCAGCGCCGAAGAGGCGTTGCGCGGCCTGCCGGACGACAAGCCGGACGTCGTGCTCATGGACATCCGGCTTCCCGGCATGTCGGGCATCGAGTGCGTCCGGGCGTTGCGGGAGAAAAGGCCGGGGGTCCGGGTGATCATGCTGACCGCCTACGAGGAGGACGAGGACATTTTCCTGTCGCTGACCGCAGGGGCGCAGGGTTATCTGCTCAAGGGCGCCGAGCCCGAGACGATTCTCGACGCGATTCGCGAGGTTCACACAGGAGGGTCGCTGATGACCGGGCGGATTGCGCGAAAGATCGTGGCGTTTTTCCAGAAAGCGGGTGCGCCGGCCTCCCCCGAGAGCAAGCTGTCGGAGCGCGAGGATGAGGTGTTGCGGCGGATCGCGGAGGGCGCTCCGTACAAGCAGATCGCGGCGGACATGAAACTGTCCGTGCGCACGGTCCGCACCTACGCCGAGCGCATCTTCCAGAAGATGCAGGTCCACAGCCGCAGCGAAGCCGTGGCCAAGTATCTTTCGCAGGGCCGGCTGTCCGTGCGAGGGTAAGGCTTACCTGTACGTGTCGGACCAAAGGCGGTTCAAGAATTCGGAGAGAGGCAGCACGTCGATAGTCCCGACTCGTCTGGGGCGTGATTCCAGACACACGCACACATAGTTTCGCAGGAGCGATTCCTCGGCTAAAGCCCCGAGCCCCTTCAGGTCGTTTGGCGATACGGTTGCCTTGGCTTTAACTTCAATTGCGGTATGATCGCCGAGAATGAAGTCAACCTCGAAATCGGTCGTGGAGCGCCAGAAGGCGAGTGACTGAGCGCCTTGATAGTCGTTCCAGGCGCTCAGTTCATGCATGACATACGTTTCGACCGCATCGCCGTATTCCGGCGTGCCGGGAACGACCGTCCGACCTTGCAGGGCGCGAACGACCCCCGTGTCCGAAAAGTAGTATTTGGAGGACATCAGGGGCTTCCTCTTACGGGTCATCTTCCACGCCGGGAGTTCCCGTACGAGAAGCGTATCCTTGAGGATCTCGAAATACTCATAGACCGTCGTGCGAGGCACTTGGGCATCGTTGGCGACGTTGGTGAAATTCACGATCCGGGCGTTGCAGAGGGCGGCGATCCGGAGAAAACGGCTGAAGGCGGGTACATTCCGGGTGGCACCTTCGGCGACGATCTCCTCTTGCAGATAAGCGCCGGCATAGGCGGCAAGATCGGCATCGGCGTCGTCCGAGAAATAGATGCCGGGCAGAAGGCCGGCGTGTAGCGCCCGCCGCAAGTCGAAACGGTCTCCCAGTTCGGGAAAGACGAACGGGTGCAGATTCTTGACGCGGGCCCGGCCACCTAACAGGTTCACGCCGCCCCGCCGCAGTTTTCGGGCGCTTGAACCCGTTAACAGAAAGCGGACGCCTCTTTCCTCGATCAGGCGATGGACTTCGTTCAGCAGCCCGGGCAGGCGTTGGATCTCGTCGATCACAACCGCCTGCTCGTGTTTCCCGATTTCCTCGCTCATGCGGGCGGGTCTTTGGCTGAGAGCCAGAAACACTTCGGCCTCACGCAGGTTGTATACCCGTGTCTCCGGGAGGGTGTGCCGAATCAGAAAACTTTTGCCCGACTGTCTCGGTCCGAACAGAAAATGGGACTTCTTGGCAAGAAGACCGTTCAAGTCTAGGCGCCGGGGAATGATGGGAGGAATCACGGGTTTCATGCTTGTCATGCCTTTCGTCATTCATGATCCCAAATGACGACAGAGGTGTCAAGTGACATTGATCGCGGTGACATTGATCGCGGACCAGCAATTATGGCCGAGGCCGCCTGAAGGCGGTACTACAAACCTCCATAAACATGCGGTGATTCGTTTGTAGTACCGGCTTTAGCCGGAATCCCTGCATGCCAGATGGCCAAAATTAGAATTGCTGATCGCGGACGGGGCGCAACGGCGTTTGTGCCCGTTCCGCTGGCTTGCTGGCTTGTCGGTCATTTTGTCGGTCGAGCGCAAGGCAGTTCTGTTGAGGTCGTTGATTCGTAATCGTAATCTTGCTCGTAATCATAATCTTGATATTGGCACGCACGCGCTATTACACTGTCACCATGAAAGATACTGGTGCGTATTGTCACGATGCTGGTGTGCTTGATACGCAGCACTTCCGCTGATCGTATTCATGAGGAACGGGCCGAATATGAGGCCGACAACCGGCGGTTAGCGGATTACGATTACGATTAAGATTAAGACTAAGAAGGGGATCCCCCAACAGAACTGCCATGCTGGCGTGTCGGTCATTCGTCCGACATGACAGAAGCGCACAATTCGGTTATCCTGATGATGAAGTGTAATTGGAGTCTCTGTCTGAAAGACAGGACTGGTGAGGGTGGTTAGTGGTTCAGAAAGAAAAATCCGTGCTCCACAGGCGGGCGCGGCGACGGTTCCAACTCAAGAAACAAGGAGTGGTCAGATGAAGATCAAGCAGATGCTCAAGACGGCACAAAGCTTCGTGAAACGGTCCGCCCTCGCACTGGCGGCCATCGTCCTCGCCCAGCCGACCGCACAGGCTGTGTCTTACTACCTGGACACCGACGGCGCGACGTCCGGGTTCCAGGCTACCAACGGCGCCACGTACACCTTGAGTGGAAATTACTGGAATCCCGACTCATCGGGCATCGGTACGCTGGCGGCGTTCCCGAGTGGCGGCGCACTTACTTTTGGTACAGCAGCAAGCGACTTAAACGGATTGGCCTTTAACGTCGAGTTCAATAACAATGCCAGCTATGGAGCTATAGTGATCAACGCCACCAACACCACGGTCACAATGACGGGCGCGGATGGCAGTGTTTCTTCAGACGGCTCGACATGGTATGTCGCCGCAGGCTCGACGCTGAACCAGAACAACGTCTACTACGTTGGCGCTCCCGGCTTTAATTGGCAGAGCAAAAAAGTCACGCTGGCGGGCGGCGGAACGATCAACTTCAACAAGATGCTGGGATGGAATTCGACTTGGACCGGGGGCGGGCCCGACTCAGGGATCATAACGGAGAATGACGCCGGCGCTGGTCTGGTGGTGAATCTCAAGGCCGCCGCTAATAGCGATACCTCCTACACTACCGGCTTTACCCTCACGAGCGGCAGGTTGAACTTTGCCGCCGCCGTTTCGTCGAACGCGTTCCGAGGTTTCAACCAAGCCACAAAACCCTTCGCGATCAACGGGGGCACGTTGGACAACACCAGCGGAACCGACATGATGCTGATTGTCGGCTCAACGGGCTACAGCATCGGCGGCAACTTCATTTTCGCCGGCAGCAGCGCTCTCAACTTCGGCACCGCCAAGGTGGTGTTGACCGGCACCCGTCAAATCACCGTCAATCAAAACACCCTCACCATCGGTGGCATCATCAGCGGCAGCGGGTTCGGCCTCACCAAGGCCGGCGCGGGCACTTTGCTGCTCAACGGCGTGAACACCTACACCGGCGCCACAGTCATCAACAACGGCACCTTGAAACTCACGGGGGGGGCGCTGACCAACACCGCGATTTCCTTTACCGGCAACGGCACCCTGGCCGTCAACCCGGGTAGCACCACGGCGATCAGCGCGGGCAGCACGGGCGAGGGTACGGCAGGCGCGACCTTGAATCTCGGCGGCCAGACCTTTGACATGATTGACGGCGCCATCAGCATCTTCAATCTCCAGCAGCAGGATAGTTTCGCCAGCACAGCCCTGACGATTGCCGACGGCGCGACGATGAAGTTCAACTTGGGCAACGCTAGCGCCGACAAGCTGGCCGTAACCAAGGCGGCCTCCGTGAGCGGCACAATCAATGTCTCCGTGGACACCACGGGGGCGACGGTGCTGGGTTCCAGCTACACGCTCATCACTAGATCGGAAGAGCACACGTCTGAACTCCAGTCACCGGCTATGATCTCGTATGCCGTCTTCTGCTTGAAAAA
>CAZXVN010000407.1:0-7700 GCA_964643945.1 uncultured Lentisphaeraceae bacterium
TTCTCAGCCCGTCCCCCCTTTTTACCCAGCCCCCATTCCGCCGGTAACAGCCACGCCAAGCAGATCAGCACCTACCGGTTGTTCCCCAAGGCGTTCTCGCCCCCCTCCTGTAACCCCCGGCTGCCCTCGCCGAACGCCTGAAGCAGCGTTTGCAGCGTGTCCGGCGTGACCACCTTGCCGCCCGTGCCTTTCGCCAACGCATCGAACACCGCCCGTTCCGGGCGCACCTTGCCCATCTCAATCGGCCTGCGCGAAGCCGTCACAAGAAAAGCGGTTTCCACGCGTTCGTGTGCCGGCGTATCCAGCCGCACCACCTCGAGTTTGCACGCCCCCGCTTGCCCTTGCGGCGGCAACACCGCCTCATAGAACCCGCGCGACTCCGCCCGCGGCGCCAACCGCGTGCGCGTGATCTCGCGTCCTTCGCTGTTCTTCAGAACCGCATCGAGCTGCGCGTCCTCCACGCCGGAGAAGTCCTCCTTCAACACACGCGCCATCACGGCGATCGGATCTTCTGGGCCATACACCAGCCGATCCGTGCCCGCGCGGAAAAGCTCCTGCCCGGCACGCAGCCGTTCACCCAGACCCCAGCGCATGATCTGTCCCCAAAACCGGTGGTGCCGGATATCGCCAGTGCGATAGCGCAGCCGCCAGGTGCGGTCAAACGCCAACCCCAACACCTTGCCCCGGCCCACGCGCTGCGCCATGATCAGCGCGTGCTTGCTGCGGTGCTGCATCATTTCATCCAGATGCGCAACCGCCTGCCGCACGTCGGTCAGCACCTTCTCCTGTTCGCCGCCCTCCGGAGCGGCCACCGCCAGAATCTCCACGCCCGGCTTGGCCGTCACAGGCAGCCGCCAGTCGAACAGCGGCAAAGACCGCCACGCCTCTTCATTCTCGGAAAGGCTGCCCGACTGGACCATCACAGGATGGGTCTGTCCCGTCGGCGTCAGGGCTAACCGATACGCCTGTTCCGGCCCTTTCCAATAAGTGTCTTGCGGCTGTACCGTAAACGGCAACAGCTCAGCCAACGGAGAATCCTTGGGGAAGGCGTGCGGCATGGACCTCGGCCCGGCAATCACCACCAGCAAGGCCCCGCGCTCCACCACGCAGGAACGGATCTCCTCCTGCACCTGTGGCGTCAGGGTGGCCGCATCCAGATCGCCGAGGATGATCACCTCGAACGCCCGCCACGCTTCGCGGTTCACCGGCCAACCGCCCGACTCCGCGTCGCCGAACTTGCGGCTCGCCGAGGCGGGCGGCAGGATGACGGCAGGCTCACCGGCCAAGGTGT
Organism: uncultured Lentisphaeraceae bacterium; assembly: GCA_964643945.1. Taxonomy (GTDB): domain Bacteria; phylum Verrucomicrobiota; class Kiritimatiellia; order RFP12; family UBA1067; genus JAHFSX01. Next base: position 1,292 of record CAZXVN010000407.1, read on the forward strand.
CGGGATGCACCAGCCAAGACTGAAGGTGAACCGATTTGTCGCGCCCGAAAAAGAGGTTGCGCAGGTAGCGGAACTCCCAGCGCGGCGAATGCTCCACCAGCAGCACGTTGATGCGGTCGTCACTCACCGCCACCTCCGACCGCCAAGCGTTGTTGTCCTTGAACAGCTCGCCCTCCAGCGTTTCGGCCCGCACCTCGTAACGCACCACCCCGTTGGTCTGCGGCTCATGCGCCAGCCGGACCTCCCGCTGCCAGTCATCAGAAGAGATCTCCAGCTCGGCCTCTTCGACCACGGCATCCCCGCAGGTGAGCCGCACCTTGATCTTCTTGCCGATCGCGCCGGTCGCCCGGACCGTCGCGACCAGCCGCACGCGGTCGCCCAAGAAGACCGACTCCGGCGCGATCACGTCCGCCAGCGCTATGTCGAACGGCAGGCGCGTGCCGCCCAGCATCACCCCGCACACCGGCGCGCCCTGCGCGCCAAACCGCCGCGCGACGGGCAACACCGAGGTCTCCGCGTTGTGCAAGCCGTCGCTCAACACCAGCACGCCCGCGAGCTGTTCCGAGGGGATCTCCTTCAGCACGCCCTCCAGCGCCGCCGTAAAATCCGTAGCCGCACGGAAGTGCTGCTCGGCAAACATGACCGCGTTGGTGGGTGTCAGCCCCTTCTCAAGCTCGGATTCAGTGATGCGTGTCAGCCCGCGGCCGAAAGTAAAAAGGTCCAGATCATACCGGCCTCCGAGATTCGCGAGGAACGATTTCCCGTCCACGCCGGGACCCGGACGTCTCAACAGGTCGCAGGCCAGCGTCACGCGCGTGGTCTCGCACAAGCCGCGCGTCGCCGTACGGTCCGCCTCAGGCAACCCGTCCCAGAGCTTCTGCGCATCGCCTTTCTCATCGGCCAGCGCCGCCCGCTGCGTGTCGTTCAGCCGTCCCAGATGGGCGGTCCACGCCAGGCGCTCGCGCGGCTGCCACTGCCGGTCCACAAACCGCATGGAGGCTGACGAATCCACCAGCACCGCCACGCGGCGCGTGATCTTCTTGCCCGTGAAGCGCACCAGCACCGGCTGCATCAGGATCAGCACGGAAAGCGCGATGGCCAACGCACGCAACGCCAGAATGACTGTGCCCAGCCGCCGCGGGACCGCCTGCCGCTCGCGATAGAAACAGGCCGCCGCCGTCTCAATGCCGAGCCCCAGCATCGCCGCTGCCACCCAGAGCGGCCAGGTGCAGACGTACACCGCCACACGCCCGAGAAGCTGCAGCAGACACCACGCCGCCGCTACAGCCGCCAGCGCGCGCGGGACCGCCACGCCGAAACGCGGCAGCCGTTCTCGCAAATGACGCGTCAGCACACGCACGCCGAGCCACAGCCCGAACGCCGCCAGCACCATCAGCGCCACCGCCCAGGTCGGAATCGCCGGCGGCAGTAAATCTATGCGGACAGCTTCCATGGTCTCACATCGTCTCTCCCGTCTTGCGCTGGATGCAGATCCAGCGCGTGAGGACGGTCTCCAGAATCAGCAACACGAACAGGATCAGCGCAAGGATGCGCCACAGCTCGCGCCCGAACGTCTTTCCGAGCAGCGCCTTCTGCAAATCCTCGAACGAGCGGGCGACGGTTACATCGGCCTGCCGCGCGATGAGGGCCTGCTCGTCCCCTGTCAGCGCGTCGAGTTTGCTCTCGTCGGGATTCTCCATCACGCACAGCGGGAAGGAATCACCCGTAGAGGCAAGATGCCCCAGCCAACGCGCCGCCGCCTCCGGCACCCGCACCTTGTAAAGCCCCTGCATCAACGGACTGTCGGTGCGCAGCGCCAGGCCGTCCTCGCCATACCGGATTTTGGCGGCGAGCGTGCGCCCGCCCGGCGCCAGCACCTGCGTATCCACCGCGTCCGCCCAGAAATCCGCGCCTCCCCGCACCGGCACCAGCCAGTCGCCCGGCAGCCGCGCCCGCGGGAAGCCTGGCCCTTCCATGTCCACCCACACGCCGGCTTGGCCAGACTCCTCGACGAACTCCGCCCGCAACGGATAACGCTCGCCGGCCTTGAAGTTCGCACGCCCCTCGCCGTTCGGGCCGTCCTTCGCCTGAATCTCCAGGCTTCCCACCTTGAGCGTCAACTGGTCGTTGGCGCTCGCGTAGAAGGTGTACAGGCCGCTCTGCTTCGGCACGAAAGATCCCGTCCAGCGCACGCTGAAGTGGTCGCGCGGCAGCCCTTGGGCGGGACTGTTCTCACCCCACGTCATGTCCAGCGTGGGATCGATGCGCGTCAGCAGCACCTTCTTGAAATTGTCTTTATTAAAATACTCGGCGAACAGCCCGTTGCCGCTCATCTGCGTCAGCGCGGGAGAAGAGAGCTGCACCACCGCGCCGCGCGAAGGGGGGATGTTCAGCGCCGCGATCACCGGCTGCGCCAGATACGCGGTCACCTCCTGAATCAGCGGCAGGAAGGACTGCTTTGCCACCAGATTGCCCGCCGTGCTGTCGAGCGGCACGAAGAGCTGCACCACGCGGCCTTTGCCCATCGCCTTCTCAGCCATAAAGGCCGCGCCGTTCTGCAACCGCGCCACCACGTTCTCAACACCGTTGGTTTCACGCGCCCGGCGATAACACTCCACCACCGCCTACGCCAGATCGCCCGAGTCGCGGAACAGCGCAAGCGCGGGATGGCGGAAGGTCCCCGGATCGATCTTCAGCCCGGCCTCGCCCCGCTCCGGCGCCAACACCACGCATTCCCCGATCGACACCGGCAGCACCGCAACACCCGCATTCCGCCACCCGTTGTAGAAAGCCGCCTCAGAGCGTGCGCCGTGAACCACCAGCAGGCTGCCGCCACGCCGCACGAAATCCGCGAGCTGCGCCGCCTGCGCCTCGGGCAGCGACGGCACATCCGCCAACACCGCCACCGCGTAGCCGGACAGCGACCGCTTGAGCCCCAGGCCGCCCACCGTGGTCAGTTCCGGCTCCATCAGGTACCGCGGGCGCGCCGCCTCATCCGTCCGGGTCTCGCGCTCCTGCAACCCCTTGACCGAAGGCATCAGGCCCAGCGCGACATACCCGCCGGGACGGTCCAGCAGGCGGACCGCACGCCCGTCGTCCGCCACCAGCACCTTCAGCGTTTGCATGATCTGGATCACGCGCTGCATGCTGTCGTCCGAAGCCATCTCGTCGTCCACCATCACCTGCGCCTCCACCACCTGCGCCCCCGGCTTGTCAAAGCGGTGCAGGAAAGAGATCACCCGCTCCGCGCCCGGCTCCATCTGCCCCGCCGAACGGTCGACCTTCTCCTTGCCGCCCACACGCAAGATCACATTCGCGGGCGTCACCGCCTCGCGCCCCGTGTTCGCCAGCATGACATCTACGCGCACGTCGCGATCCGTGCCCACCACAGGACGTGAGAACGTCAACGTCTTGAGCGTCAGATTGCGAATGCCCTGAGGCAATTCCAGCGTGCGCACGAACACGCGCGGCTTGGAAGGCAGCCGTTCGAAGGCCTCGCCCAGACAGCGCCAGTTCTCAAGGTTACCGGTCTGCCAGCCGACCGCCTGACCGTCGCCGATGAGGATGATCTGCTTGGTGAGGTGCGAGCCCTGCGCCAATGACGCGGCGGCGACGGCCAACGCGTCCGGCACCTGCAGGACGCCATGCACGGGAATCGCATGTTCCAACGCCGCGAGCACGTACTTGCGGTCGGTCACCGGCGCGGGCACCAGCGGGTCCGGAACCGCGCCCGCCACGATCACGCTGAACGCCACCCCGCGCGGCGCCTCCTCGATCAGGCGCGCGGCCTCTTTCAGCGCCCGGCTGAAATTGGTTTCGCCGTCAACCGACAGGGTCATCGAGGAGGAGCCGTCGATCACCAGCGCGATGTCGCGCGCCGTGCCGCCCGCGAACCGGTTGAGGCTCAGCCGCTTTTCAAGAAAAACCGCGGCCGAGGAAAGCAGCAGGCAGCCCAGACAGGCCAGCCACGCCAGAAGCTGCCATTTGCGGTAACGGCCCAGCGCAAAGCTCATGCCGAAGAAAACGATGCCCAGCAACCCCAAGGGCAGCACCAGCCACCACGGAAAAAACGATCCCGCCGGCACGAAAGGCCGTGCCATGGCCAGCACCGCACACCCGGCCAGCAGACACCGCGCCGCCAGCAGCAGCAGCTCTTCCAGCAGCAGGCTGCGCCGCCGGCTCATCAGGCTGTCCAGCAGAAAGCGCATTGCGCCCCAGCTCACATCGAGGGCTTTCCGCCGGTTGAACAGGTGGATGATGACTGGGATCGCGATCCCGGACAGCCCCAGCAGCAGATATGGATACAGAAACAACATTTACCGTCTCTTCATCAGGTAAGCCGACAACGCCGCGTCATACGGCACGCGGGTGTTCATCCGCACGTAATCGATCTTCATGCGCCCGCAGGCGGACTCGATGTCAGTCAGAAACGTGTTCACCCGCTCCAGATAGGCCGCGCGGATCGTGCGCGGATCGACCGGCAGCGTGTTCTCCATCCGCTCGAGGTCGCGGAACCGGGTGAACGCATCGAAGGGGAAGGTCAGCTCCTCGTCCGCCACCACATGCAAGAGCAACACCTCGTGACGGCGGTAACGGAAATGGTGCAGCGCCTTGATCAGCGCAACGGGATCATCATACAGGTCGCTCAGGATCACGACCAGGCCGCGCCGCGGGATGCGTTCGGCGATGTCGTGGAAAATGTCAGCCAGGCCCGTCTCGCCGCCCGGCCGCCCGCGTAGGCCATCGAGCCTGACGCGTCGAGCAGCAGCGTCGCCCGCAAGTTGGTCTCTTCGATATACTGCTTGATGTAGGTGCGGTCTGTGCGGGCCAAGACGCGCCAGTCAAGGTTGCGCAGATCATCGCCCGGCGAATACTGCCGATGCTCGGAAAACTCGACGGAGAACCCTTTGAAGGGGCTTTTATGCTTGCCCGATACAAACCCCTCGACCACCCCGCGAGCGAGAAATTCGCAACGCCCGAGTTTGGCGAGCACCTCCGGCGGCAGAAACTGCATATAAGAGGGTGCTGTCATTAGCAAAGGCCTTCGATACTCAACCCCGAACCGGGACACCTGAGCCGTCGCTCTTACACATCGAGGTTTTCGGAAGGACGCAGACGCTCCAACAGCATCGCGATGATCTTATCGCTCTTGACCCCCGCCGCTTCGGCGTTGAAGGTGGTGAGCACGCGGTGCCGGAGCACCGGGTGGGCCACCGCCGCGACATCGGCCGTGGTGGCGTGATACCGCCCGTAGAGCACCGCCCGCGCCTTGGCCGCCGTGATCAGGCTAATGCCCGCACGCGGCCCCGCGCCCCACGACACCATTTCGCGCACGAAATCCGGTGCCTCGGGCTGGTTCGGACGCGTGGCGCGTGTCAGGTCGCGCGCAAAATCGATGACGTGCTCCGCCACCGGCACGCGTCGGACCAGTTCCTGCATCTTCACCACCTGCTCGGCGTTCAACACCTTCTCCACCGTGTCGGACTGCGGTCCGGTCACCTGGCGGATCACCACGCTCTCCTCTTCCTTGCTCGGGTAATCGACGATGATGTTGAAGATGAAACGGTCGAGCTGCGCCTCGGGCAAGGGATAGGTGCCCTCCTGCTCGATCGGGTTCTGGGTGGCGAGCACGAAGAACGGCTCGGGCAGACGGTAGTTCTCGCCGCCGACGGTCACACGGTGCTCCTGCATGGCTTCGAGCATCGCGGCTTGGGTCTTGGGCGGCGTGCGGTTGATCTCGTCCGCCAGCACCATGTTGGCAAAGACCGGCCCTTTGACGAAACGGAACGCACGGCGCCCCGTGGCGTGGTCCTCCTCGAGCACATCCGTCCCGGTGATGTCGCTCGGCATGAGGTCCGGCGTAAACTGGATGCGTTTGAAGCTCAGGTCCATCACCCGGCTGATCGTGCTGATGAGCAGGGTTTTGGCGACCCCCGGCACACCGACCAGCAACGCATGTCCCCGGCTGAAAACAGCGATCAGCACTTCGTCGATGACGTTCTGCTGTCCGACGATCACACGGCCGATCTGCTCCTTCGTGCATCCGAAAAGGCCATGCAACTGCTGAATCAACGCCACATCCCCCTGCGAGGTTTCCGGCGCACTCGCCCCTTGACTTGTCATGTTCGGTCCCCCAAAACGTCTTAATAAAATATCTTACCCGTTCGGGGTACACAGACCCCATTGGCCGAAGTATAGATGGCCGCCGCTCCGAAGGCCACAACAAAAAAGTTTTATTGCTGAACGCGCGTTGCCTCACAATTCATGACACCGAAACAATATAGGTTCGGGGAACGCGGCTGAGCGCGCTGACCGCTGAACGCGAGGTCAAAGGACAAAGTAAATTAGCCTTTGACAGAGTAAACGCGCCTGGGGGCGCGTTTACTCTGTCCGAAAAGGGGCCTGAAGC